>JACQVU010000429.1 GCA_016209585.1 Planctomycetota bacterium | reverse complement strand
TGGCGGGAGCGGCGGCAGCCGGCGTGGCGGGCGCCGCCTCCTTGGCGCTGGACGCGGCCTTCCCAGCCGCGGGGGCGGGCGCGGGCGCGCCGGCGGAAGTGGGCGCGCGCATGGGGATCTCAACGTCGGCCGGAATCTCGCGGTAGACCACCTTCAACTTGCCCTGCGCGCCGAGAACGATCTTGTACCTCACACCCTCGATGGTCTTCTTCACGTGGTACTCGAAGACGTCTCCGTCGCCATCGCGGATCTCCTCGGTCTTGGTCAACTCCCCGCCCGGGACCGCCTCATGGGCGTGTTTCATCACGGCGGCGGGAATCTGCTCGGCCGGCACCGTGGTCTCCACGCAGCAGAACGATCCATCTTCGTGCACGATGGTCTCCACCTCTCCTCCGCCCTTGGAGGGCGCGCGGTTGACCACGTAGTGTTTCGCGCCGTGCGTGAACGAGACGGCGGTTTCCGTGGTCCGGCCGGGGCACTTCTCGTCCACCACCTTGCGGACCGTTTCCGGCAGCGCGCTTTCGGCGATGGGGAACTTCACCTCCGTCAGACGCCCGGCGCGGTCGGACTGGAACTCCACCACCGCGCCCACCGGCACGCTCTTGCCCAGCGCGAGAGCCTCGCGCGGCAGCGGCGCGCCCGCGCACCCCACGGCCACCAGCGCGACGGCGGCCAGCGCCGCCGAAAGAGACAGCATGCTCCTCATCTTCGCTCTCCTTCGTTTGATCCTGGCCCCGCGGACCTCCCGCGCGGGGAAGCCGACCGGCCGGCGATTATAGGCGGCGATCAGCGAATCTCGACGCTGAAATCGTGATTCCTGTGGGCTTCCACCACCACCCGCAGCGGCCCCGCCGCGCCGGCGACCCGCCGACGGGCGTCGTCGTGGCTGGCCCCGCGGATCTGGCGGCGCCCCTCCACGAGCAGATCGTGGAGCAGATCGACGAGCGCGCGGGCGCCAGCCGAAGGCGCGGGTGACACGCTCCCGGCGCCATCCACCGGCGCGACCGCCTCGGCGAGCAACCGGAGCATCCTTTCGCCGGCGGCGGCGTCCGCGGGCGTGAAAAAGGCGTCCACGCCCTCGGCCCGGCCGTCGCGCGTGACCAGGCGCACGACCAAGCCGCCGCCCGCGAACGTGGCCATCGCGCGCCGGTCGTCAAGGCGCGTCTCGCCGGTCCTGTGGCAGCCGCCAGCCTCCAGGGCCGCCTCGATTTCGGCGGCGGGCCGTGACCATCCCGACGCCGGAACGTCGCCGGCCGCCGATGCCGGCCGCGCGGTCGGAAGAGAGCCGCCGGTCGAGGACGTTGACGCCGCCGCGGGGGCCGCCGGTGGCGCCACGCCCCCGGCCGGGGCGCAACAGGCCGCGCTGGCGGCCAACGCGCCCGCGAGTGTCGCGGCGACGAAGCGGCGCGCGGCGTGGCCGGCGAACCGCCAATCGGGAAACGATCGCTGTCGGCCCATGGGGTTCGCACCGCGGGCGGCGGCGCCCGCGCCGGCCACGTCCGTGCCCCGGCCCGAGGTCACTCCATCGGCTCGATGTCCTCGGGCTTCACCTCCAGCCCGGCAAGGTCGAGACTCGCCGAGCCGTCGGCCCCGAGGCCGCGGGCGGCGAACCAGCCCTTGGGCATGAGCATGATGAAACGCACCGCCTTGCCTTCAGAGTCGTATTTCGCGTAGCGGTCGACATCCCGCGACCCGGGGCTGAAACTCGCCAGACGCTTGCGCCGCCACGCCCACGGCGCCCAGCCGCCCGACGCGCCGCGGACCTCAGCCGCGTCGGCGTACGGCTCGACCGTGACGTCGCGGATCGCCACGATGCGCCCACCGGCCTCGACAAAGGCCATGGAGGCGGGGGCGTTGAGCATCTCGAACGTCATGTCGGCCACCCGTACGGCGCGGTTGGCCTCCTTCGTGAGCACCAGCAGCGCGCCGTCCGATCCTTCCGAGGGGTGCTCGCCGACCGCAGCCAGGCGCTCCTCTTCCGTCCGCGCGATGACCAGCGACGCCTTCTCGATGCTGCTGCCGCCGTTCACCGGCAGCGAGCGCCGAACGCGGGCATGGCGCAGGATCGGCCAGAACGCCCGGAACGTTCCCCGCTGCGCCGGCTGGATGTCGTAACGCGCGCCCGCGCCCTTCTCCAGCAGCACGCAGGCGCGCCAGTCAGAGGGGACTCGAGAGGCGATCTCGTCGGCGGTGGTCTCGCGCTTCACATGGATGACGCGCGACCAGATCCAGACCAGGTCGGCTTCGCCCGGCTCGTCCTCGTCTTCACCAGCCTGGCGCTTCGCCGGTTTCTTCGGCGCGCCCGCCGGAGGCAATCCCTTCACGACGAACCAGAGTTCCACCTCCTTCTCAACCCCTTCGGGTGGCGTCGAGAGGCGGGGGAAAGCCTCATTCTCATCGCGGACCAGCAGGCGGCCGAAGTTGTCCTGGACGGCGCACACGTAGGGCAGGTCTTCGCCGCGCGCCGTCAGGTTGGCCAGGGCGCGCTCCGAGAACGCCGCGGCATCCAGCACTTCCAGGTTCAGGAACTCGGACGCGTTCGGCGGCGGAAGGAAATGCGTCACCCGCATCCGGGCCACGGCGGGGCTGACCTGCGCCACCGTTCCCGGCTTCACCTTCTCCTTCTCCGACCATTCCGCCGGGGCGATGAGAACGAACTTCGCCGGCCCGCCGGAGTCGAACCGCAGGCGGGACCATTCCGAGGGCCTGGCCCGGAGGTCGGGCTGACGCACGACGCTCACCACCGTGCCGTCCGCCCCGACGAAGATCAGGTCCAGCACGCCCCGTGTTCCGCGGAAGGCTCCGATCCGCTGGACCTCCGCCCTTGGAAAAACGCCCACCCAGAGCCGCCCCTCAGCGCCCAGGTGGGCGTCGCGCGCCTCGTAGTGGCTCAACGTCTTCAGATCGCCGCCCCCGATCTCCAGCGCGGAGAACAGCGGCAGCGCCTGAAACTTCTTGCCGCCCACCGTCACGGTCACGGTGTAGTCGGGCGGAAGAGAGTCGTTCCCCTCCGGTTGCCGGGTACATCCCACGATCGCCAGGCAGGTCACAGCCGCGACGAGAAAAGCCAAGCGCGGCCCGGAGAGCCGGCGGTTCAACGGTGGTGTGGTGGACATGGACGCCGACGAATCACTGTTTCCCGGTGAAAGAACCGGTCGCTTCCCCCGCTGGGCCGGCGGCGAGAGCGGCGCCGGACGTCGCTGGCTGGCCGCCGCGGACCGGAACGATGCTGAACTCCCGCGCGAGCGTGGCCGACACCCACTCCATCGGCAACCCGACCACGTTGGTCAGGCTGCCATCGATCCGCTCCACCAACGGGTCGCCGGTTTCGCGGATCGCGTAAGCGCCGGCGCGCCCCAGCGACTCGCCCGACGCCACGTACGCCCGCACCTGTTCCGGCGACAACGCGCGCATCACCACCGCCGTGCCGACCACCCCGGTCACCTCCCGCCCGGAGGGCTGGTGGCGCAGCGTCACGGCCGTGACCACGCGCTGCTCGCGGCCGGAGAGTGTACCCAGAATCCGCTCGGCGTCACGCTCGTTTTCCGGCTTGAAGTAGTTGCGCCCCTCGCACCAGACCACCGTGTCCGCCCCCAGCACCACGCCGGCCGCCAGCCCCTCGGCCCCGGCGCGGGCCTTGCCTTGGGCGTTCCTGGTCGCCAGCAACCCTGGGTCGGCGGCGGGGTCCTCCCACTCCGCCACGTCCACGGCGCGCACGGTGAAGCGGTACCCCCATTCGATGAGCAGATCGCGCCGCCGGGGCGACGCGGAGGCGAGATAGAACGCGGGAGGAGTCATTGAGAAAGGGGGTCGCGAGGCCGGCGCCGGCCAGTCAGTCTCGAACCTCCGGGCGCCGCCCGCGGAAGTAGAAGATGGACGCCACGAACGTCACCGCCGCGAAGACGCCCAAGCCGAGCATCGGCCGCTCGGTCCACCGCGCGACCAGCCAGCCGACGAGAGCGTAGAGAACCACGCCGATCTGCAGGAACCAGAAGTCCCGCCGACGCTCGGCCGGCGTGCGCCGGTCAGGCGGGCGGACGCCGGGCATGACGCAGGGGTCGTCGGGATCATAGGAAGGCGGCGCTGACGCCGACGCCGACGAGAGCGCCTCCGCCGAGGCGGGCTTTCCCGGCGACGGTTGGCCCTCCATTAGAACTCCCGTGGCGGCAAGGGCATGAAGAGCGCCTCATACTCCGGCTCGGTGACCTCGCGCCGCGCGAGCGTCACCGGACCAAGCGGGGCGGGGCGATCGAGGCGCGCCTCTTTCACCTCGCCGATGCGAAAGGCCGAGGGGAAGACGCACAGCACCCGCTGCTTGCGACCCCCCGGGACCCGCACGGCGCCGGTGAACTGATCCAGAAGCAACCCGCCGCTCGGGCTGGCGCGCGCACGATCCAGGGCGGAGGGCGGCAGCGGCGTGAGATCGCGGCCGGCGATCGTGAGGCGCAGCGAATCGCGGGTGGGGTCGAAGTCGGCGGTTTCGAACCAGCCGAAGAAGTCGGTGCGCCGGTTGGCGACCAGCAGCCAGAGAAAGGTGTATGGGCCGTTGGGAAGGCCGACGGCGCGGACCAGGGCTTCGTCGGAGAAGACGTTGCGATCCGCCTCGCGATAGTTCTCGCGCAACACGTAGACCAGGCCCGGCTCCGGCTCAGCCGTCCAGACCACCGTTCTTACGGCGACCCCGCCGCCGGCGTCAGCCGGGGAAACGGGCGCGACGTCGCCATCATCGCGCCAGAGGCGCGCCGCCACCGCACCCGCGATGACCAGGAGCAACGCCAGGATCGCGAGCGCGAGTGGCCGCTTGGGAAGCCAGAAGGAGGAAGGCAGGACGCGAAGGGGAAAGAGAAAGCGGAGCGGATGGGCGAGCCGACGACCTTCACGGATTATAGCCCACCCAGCCGCGCCAGCCAGCGGCAAGCGCGTCGCGCGGGGGCGCGCCTCGCCCCGCGCCCCTCGTCAAAAACGGAAGGCGCCGCTGGTGAACGATGGCGGGGCGTGCGAGACTTCGGCTGATGGGCCAGCCACCCGAACCGGGGACCTTCGTTGACCGCCGCGAGTGGTTGCGCGCCGCCAACGCCGGGGTCAGAAACCCCATCCGGTGGCTCTATCACTGGGTGGTCTCCTGGGCGCACACCCCCCACGGCGCGGCCGCGTTGGTGGTGATGTCGTTCGTGGAAGCGGTCTGCTTCCCCATTCCTCCCGACGTGCTGCTCATTCCTCTGGTTCTCGGCGCCAGGGAGCGGTGGTTGCGGTACGCCTTGATCTGCACGCTGGCCTCGATCGCCGGCGGGCTGGCCGGCTACGGCGTGGGCTACGGCTTGTGGGACCTGGTGTCGGACGCCACCTTCACCTACGTGCCGGGATTCAACCGCGACGTCCTGACGCTCGCGGACGGCGAGCGCGTGACCGGCCTTCTCGATCCCCGGCCGGAGTTCTGCTACCTCAGCCGCCCCAGCGCCCCGCCGACGGCGGCGGGGGGCGCGGGCGAGCCATATATGATCGAGACGCCGGCCGGGCTGCGGCGCGAGATCCCGGCCGCGGCGGTGACCCGGAAGGAAGTAGGCTATTTCACGGTGGTGCGGTCGGAGTATGATCGGAGTGCGTTCGCCATCGTCTTCGTCGCGGGGTTCACGCCGATTCCATACAAGTTGATCACGGTGAGCGCGGGGGTGGCGCGCCTCGACCTGCCGATGTTCGTCCTGGCCTCGGCCGTGAGCCGCGCGGCGCGTTTTTTCCTGGTGGCGGCGCTTCTCTGGAAGTTCGGCGGCTGGATGCGGGACTTCATCGAGCGCTGGTTCAACACGCTGACGGTGCTCTTCACGGCCCTTCTGGTGGGCGGGTTCTACGCGGTACGCTATCTCTTCTGATCGGACCTTTGCCGCAGATGAACGCGCCTGAGACCATGACCGACCTGGATCGGCGCTACCGCCGCAAGTTACACGATCTGCTCACGCTGCTCGACATCTCCAAGCAACTGAACACGTCGCACGATCCGGAGCGCGTGGTCGGTTACCTGCTGCTCACCATCCGCGGCCACCTGGCCGTCAAGACCGTGGCGGTCTACGAGTTGCGCGAGGAGCGCCTCTGCTTCCACGCCGGCCGGGGGTTCTCCCGCGCCGCGCGCCCCGAACCGGTGGCGGCCGCCGGCGCGTTCGCCCAGGCGCTGTTCGACCACGGCGCCCCGCTCGACGTTTCCGAGGCCGCCGCGCGGGAGGAGTGGCGCGACGACGTTGCCCGGTTCGCCCCCGTCCAGGCGCAGGTCTTCTTCCCCCTGGAGACCCGGGACGAACGGCTGGGCGTGTTGACGGTCGGCCCGAAGATCACCCATGAGCCGTACTCCCAGGAAGACATCGAGTACCTGGCCATCCTCGCCAACCAGGTCGCCGCCGCCCTCGCCAACGCGCGCTACATCAGCCGGCTGGTCGAGGCGGAACGGACCCAGAAAAAGGCCTTCGAGGAACTGACCATCCTCAACCAGGCGAAATCGTCGTTCATCGGCCTGGCCTCGCACGAACTGAACACCCCCATTTCGATCATCGAGTTGTCGGTGTTCAACCTCCGCGCCAGCCTGGGCGACAAGGCCGCCGCCGAGGTCGAGGAGATGCTGGAAACCGTCGCCATGGCCACCGGCCGGCTCAAAGAGATCGTCTCCGACCTCATCCTGCTGGCCAAGGGCGAGAGCCGTATGCTCGAACCGGCGGCCGCCGGCGTCTCCATCGACGACGTGCTGGAGGCGGCGCAGCCGGTGATCGACCTCTACCTCCGCGACCGGCCCGACATCACCTACCACCGCGACCGCCCGGCCGGCCTTCCGCGGGTCCGGGCCGAGGTGAAAAGCCTCTCGCGCGTGCTCACGTCGCTGGTACAGAACGCCATCAAGTTCATTCCCCGCCGCCCCGGGCGGGTCGAGGTGGGGTTTCGCCACCTGCCGGAGTTGGGCATGGTCGAGGGGCGGGTGGTGGACGACGGCATCGGGGTGGAGTCGCGCTACCACGAGCGCGTGTTCGACCGGTTCTTCGAGATTTCCGACATCGCCCACCACCGCACCTCCAAGACCGAGTTCATGGGCGGCGGGTTCGGCATCGGCCTCTCCGTCTGCCGCGAGATCATCCGCAGCCTCGGCGGCCGCATCTGGCTCGAAAGCGAAGGCCCGGAGCGCGGCACCGCCGTTCGCTTCCTGCTTCCCGTGGCCGCGTCGGCCGCGACCGCAATGCCCCCCGCCGACGCGAAACACCCCGCTCACCCCCGCAAGGGCCACTGACGCCGCCCGCCCGCGATCGAACGCCATGCCCGCCCCGCGCCATCGCCAGCCCAGCGCCCGCGCCGCCCGTCGGCGCTTCCCGGCGCTCCTTTTCGCGCTCCTCTGCTCAGCGGCCGCCGCCGGAACGGCGGGGTGCCGCTACTCCTCGCGTTTCGTCGAGGGGTTCGGCGATTTCGCGGCGGCGGCCACGGTGGACCAACTGGCGACCAGCGCCGACAAGACGGTGGGGCCGGACTCGGCGACGGAGATCACCGGCACGGAGCCGCACTGGGTGGCGGGGAAACGGGCCTTCCAGAACGGCGAGTTCGCCCGCGCGATTGAACACCTGAAACTCTTTTACAAGCGCGACCCGGAATCCTCCCAGGCGCGCGAGGCCTGGGCGATGATCGCCGCCTCCTACCGGCGGCTGGGCGACGACTCCGCCGCCGCCGGCTGGTACGCCAAGGTGCTTGACGACCGCAACTCGTTCCGGCCCGACAAGGCCGCGGCCCTGATGGCGCTGGGCGACATCGCCTTCCAGGATCAATCGTGGAGCGACGCCGCGGAGCACCACCGCCGCGCGCTGGCCGGGTTCTCCGATCTCGTTGACCGGGAGACCTGCTACTACCGGATCGGCGTCTCCTATCGCGCCTTGGGCGAAGGCGTCCAGGCGCGGGAGTATTTCAACCTCCTGGTCGCCAACTTCCCCGACAGCCCCCACGCCGCCGAGGTCCGGCGCTCGGCGCACTGGCAGTATGACTACTTCATCGTCGAGTTCGCCCGCACCCCGACGCTCACCGCCGCCGCCCGGAACGTAGACCGCCTCTTCGCGCGCGGAATTGAGGCGCGCATCGTCCGTTACCGCGATTTCACCGGCCCGTGGTACTACTCCGCTCAGGCCGGCCGCTTCCGCCGCCAGCAGAGCGCGCAGTCCGCAGCGGATGACTGGCATGACATGCTGGAGGAAGAAACGGACTGGGACGTGCGGGTGATCCCGTGAGCCATCAACCCGTCGGTCCGGCGATGGCGCCCTCGGAGGCGGTCTCGCGCCGGATGATCGACGAAACCGCCGTCGTGCTCGGCGACCGCCGGTGCGGGCAGTTTTACCGCATCCTCCGCCTCAAGGCGCCGGATCTGGCGCGGCTCGCCCACGACCTCCCCGGCGCGTTCGTCATGCTCGACGTGGCTGACCCCGCCGGCGGGCTGTTTCCGCTCCTCCGCCGGCCGTTCACCTTCCTCGACGTGAGCGACGCCGAGGGCTGGATCGACCTTCTCTACCAGGTGGTCGGCCAGGGCACCGCCCGCATGGCAGCCTGGCCGGC
>JACQVU010000412.1 GCA_016209585.1 Planctomycetota bacterium | reverse complement strand
CCGCTACGACGCGCTGGGCACGCTGGCGCTCGCGGCCTGGATCGCGGACACGTCGGCCCGTTTGGCCGTGACCGAACATGCGATCGCGCCGCCGGCTCGCCACCACCACGACCACGACCACGACCACGCGCCAGCCCATGCGCACGGCGGCCCCTGTTCGCATTCGTCCCATCGGTCTCATTCGTCCCATCCGTCCCATCGTCTCATCGACGTCGCCAAGGCCACGCTGAACTATCGGCGGGCGCGGTCGGGGGCGCTGCCGACCGTGGAGGAGGCGATTGCCGCGGGAAAGCGCGCGGTGGAAGAGGCGACCGAAGCGGCGCGGCGGGCGCTTCCGACGATCCCCGATCTCCCGGATTTTTCACGCCAGGACGCCAAGGCGCCAAGTCCCAGCGCTCCAAGCGACGCTGAAAATCTTGGCGGCTTTGCGGCTTGGCGTGACACCTCTGCTCCGACCCGCGCGAAGGAGGCCATCGCGGCCGCGACCGAGGCCGTCTGCCGGGCCGTGGTCGATTCGTCAAAAACGGTGGTGCTGACCTGACGCCCTCACGGGCGCACTACGAACATGGCCACACGCGATCAATCTGCCTCATCGTTCGGCGCGGCCCGCGCGGCCGTGGCCGAACACTGGGCGCATTTCACCTCCGACCAGCAGAACGTCTTTCGGAGCGCGCTGAAGGCCGCGGCCGACATGCACGCGGCGGGAAATTACGACGAGACGAAGAGCCTTGCTGACGAAACGTCAATGCAGGTCAGCCTCCTGATGGGCGCGCGCACGGCCGGCCGGGCGGGGCGGACGGGCCGCGCCGGCGTTTCGTTCGGCGAAGTGTTCAGTTTTCTGCCGGAGTCGTTCACCAGCGTCTTCGGCAACGTCTCCGGCGCGGCCACGGCGTCATCGCCGCTGGCGTCGTGGGGCATTCCCGTGAACAGCGACATGCGGCGCGGTTACGACGCCCGCGTCATCGCCATGCGCTTCAGCGAAGCCGCGGCCAAGGGCGACGTGCAGAAAGGCGTGAGTCTGCTGGCCGACCCCAAGGTCGTATCGGCTATCGGGAGCGAACGGAATCGCGCGTTCACCATCGAATTGTCCGGCCTCTCCAGCCGCGCGACGGCCAACGTTGAAAAACGCAAGGCATGGGAACAGTGGATTCGAGACCGGACTCCTGCCCACCTCGACGATGCGCGCTACTCCGCGACCTCCTGGCCCGAAATGGACAAAGTGATCGGCGAGAACGACGATATCGCCGGCTCGGCGCAGGGCATCGTGGCGACGATGAGTCGTTTCGTTCCGGGCGCGGTCATCGCCACCGGCACGACGGGAGCGACCCTGATCGGCGCGGGCGCGACCTTCGACGCGGCCGCGGCCGGCGCGGCCGCGCCGCCGACGTGGTCCACGGGCAAGAAGATCGCCGTGGCTGGCGGGGTGACGGGCGGGGCTCTCCTGGTCGGGGGCGTCGCCTGGGCGCTCTCCCGGAAAGGGAAGTGATGCGCTCCGGCGTGCTCTCCACCGAGACACAAGCGAGCGTCGAGACCGACGCGGCCCGGATTCTGGCCGCGCACGAATTCATCGACCGCCTCTACGTCTACGCCGTGAAGTATCAGCGCGTCACGAGCCTCAACGCCGACGGGACGTGGGTATTACGCGACGTGGAGGAGGGCAAGCGCCTGGACGCGGACGAGAGCGCCCGCCTTCGGCTCACCAAAATCAAAAATGACGCCTCCCGTGTGCTCAACCGTCTCCTCGACCTCTTCGGCGCGTATCCGACCGTCACCGTCCTGGCCCAGGCGGCCGAGGCGGAGAGCGTGGCTGACGAAGTCGGCAATATGTCAGACCGTCTCACCGGGCTGCTCCGCCAATTCCTCGACCTGCTCCGCGCCGTCGCCCAGCGTCGGCCACAGCCCGATCTCTGGCGCTCGTACGTCCTGGCGCAGGTCACGTTGCTCGCCCCGGAGCGGCGCGCGGACCTGGCCGGAGTGCTCGGCCTCTCGCGCGACGCCTTCCCCAGCGATATCGCCGGGTGGATCGCGCCGGACGCCGGCGCGACCAGCAAACCGGCCGTGCTGCCCGAGTTGCCGAAGTCGGTGAGCGATCTCGACAAGTTGTCGAAGGAGATCGAGAAGGCGACCGGGCTGAACCTCCCCGATCTGCCCGGAGAGAAGGCAGCCAAAACTCCGCCGGCCGCGCCGGCGGGACCGGGACGCGAACCCATCGAGGCGGCCGGGCCGCCAGCGCTCTCCGTCTCCGCGCCGACCACGCCCGCCACCACGCCCCAACCTCCGCCGACGCCGGCGCAGGGGTGCTGCGTCTTCGTCAATGCCACGTGTCCGCACGGCTGCGCTGAGCAGTTCCCGTCGTGCGCCGCGGTCTGCCCGACGATTCACGATTCGTCATGTTCTCCGTGCGCGCGACCGGTGGCGGAGAAGTGCCTGCACTGTCTGCCCGGGCACGAGAAGGCATGCGACCATCACGACCGCGGGTGTGACGGCTGCTTGGGGTTGTGGAACTACCGGCATGCCTACGTGGGGTAAAGGTCATGGCCGCTGAGCAAACCGTCTCCATCGTCAATCCGTCACACTGGCCGGCCGCGCCGGTCGTCAGCAATCGAAAGGACGTACCGAAAATGGCCAAGAAGAAGGGTAAGAACAGGGGCAAGAGCAAGAGCCGGAAAAACACGACCGCGCCGACGCCCAACGCCAATCCGAAGAGCGCCGCGCGCGTCGCCGCGGGCAAGCGGGCGTGGGCCAAGCTCTCGCCACAGCAAAAAGAGGCGCGCATCGCCCGACTGAAAGCTGCCGCGGCCGCGCGGAAGGGGAAGCCCGCGCCGCCATCCACAGCGCCGCAGCGCGTCGCCCGCGCACAGTTCGCGGCAGTCGTCCGGGCCCGCGCCAAGGCCGGGAAGAAGCCGAGGATTCCACCGGGATCGAAACTCGGCACGACCCCAGAGGTTAAGGCCGCGATCGCGGCGAACCCCGCGGAACCGAGTCTTCTGGCCGCCGTCGCGCAGACCACCGCCGGTGCGGCGGTGGGCATCGCCGTAGACGCGGTGAGCGGTCTCACCGGCGTGCTGCGTCGCGACTTCGTGCTCTCGCGGGCGGGCCGTGTGCTGGTCTACGAGGCGCCCATCACGTCCCGGACGGACAGGGGCGTTTCGCTGGGCGACGCGCGGATGGTCGAATTGTCCGATGAGGAATCGAGGGCATTGCAGTCGTTCGGCGGCCGGAAAATGCGCGAATTCGTCGCCAACCTCACGAAGCAGAACGAGGCGGCGGCAACGGCTGGGACCGGGACCGTGCGCGGCCTGCTGCTGTCCGAATCCCGGCCCTGGGACGCGATCGCTCTCCCGGCCGCGGCCAACGTGGCGCTGCCTGGCGGCGTGCTGCTGGTGCGCGGTCTCATGGACCGGAGCGGCACGTGGATCGATCGTGGTCTCTGGGGCTGGTTCGGTTACGGCCTGGTCACGCTCTCGCTGCGCGTGGGGACGAAGATCACCGCACTGCTCGGCGGCGAGCAGACCGGCCTGGTGACGCCGGGGAGCATGCACGCCCCGCTGCCCGGCGCGAAGGTGGCGATGGCCACCACGACCGCGATGGGCGCGCCGCTCTCGCCCACGACCACGACCGAACCGCCACGGACGGGAGCAGCGGAATCGACCTACGGCGCGTTCGCCCAGCGTCTCGCCGAGTTCACTGGCGCGGCGAATCTGACACCAGAGGAACGGAAACAGGCCACTGGCCGCCTGGCCGCGACATCCGGCGACACGCGGACGGGCACGGCTGGGAATTCCTTCGTGACGGGCGAGCAGCACTACCGCATGCCCGGCGGACCGCCCCAGCGTGGCTCGCGCGTGAGGCCCAACACGCTCGCGGCCATTCGGGCCGGAGCGCGCGACCGGACCGAAGAAGAGATTCGGGGGGATCCCTATGCGTAATGGGACCGATGGGACGAGTGGGACGTATGGGACGTATGAGTGTGGCCCGTCCCATCAGTCCCATGCGTCTCATAGGTCCTATCAGTCCCATCGCTGGTGAAACCTGACAACCGAGAACCAAGAACCAACAACCGGAGAATGAAAATGTCCGAAGGCGCGACGCTCTTGGGCGAATTGCCCGCTCTGATTCGTGACCCGCGCGATGATCGCTACCGCGCGGCCGACCGGAAAGTGAAGGAGTTCGGCTGGCCCGCGGGAATGATCGACGCCCGCGAGTACTCCGCGGCCGAGTGGACGCGCGACCCGGTCGACGGCGGCTTCTCGACCGCCGAGATCGCCGAGATCGCCTCGCGCGCCACGCACATCCCCGAGGAGTTGGCCGCGGCGCACTGTCTGCGGCTCAATGGCAACTTCGACAGTGATCACGACCGCTACTTCGAAGCGACCGTGCCGGCCGCCGGCATCGCGGTGGCGACCGACCTGTTGCCCGGTCTCGCGGCCGGCGGCACGTTGTCGAGCCTGAACAACTTCCTCGTGGTGGGCGGGCAGTTCAGCAAGAAGGAGCGGTTCTACCCCCGTTCCATCGAGTTCCAGGTCTACTCGCCGAACCCGGCCGACACCCGCGAGGTGCGGCGGCGCTTCGCGTTCGAGCTCCGCAACACGACGCAGCGCATCCGGGGCGGCCGGTTGGAAAACTACACCTTCTCTGGCGGCTCTCCGGTCGGCGACGGCAACGGCCTGCCGGTCCAGGGCAACCGGCGCAAGTTCACGTCGTACAACAAAGTGCCGATGTGCCTGGTCATCCCGAACGAAAGCGGCTTCGCTCTCTTCGCGGTCTGCGTGGTGGCCGCGCCGATGGTGGCCGACGTGCTCCTGAAAGTGACGATGAACGGGCTGTACGTCTCCGACAGCAAGAGCGACAAGAACAACCTGTGACAAAAGGCAAAAGGCTGAAGGCTGAAGGCTAAACCCCTTCAGCCTTCGGCCGTCGGCCTTCGACCTTCCTCTGACAAAAGGCAAAAGGCTGAAGGCTGAAGGCTAAACCCCTTCAGCCTTCGGCCGTCGGCCTTCGACCTTCCTCATGGCCTACTCGGTCGAAAATCGTTACCTCCCCTGCGCGGAAGTCGTCTCCATCGGCGCGGTGGCCGCCGGCGTGCCGACCGCGTTCAGCCACGAGTTCACGCGCAACATGGTCGTGACGTTGCGCGACGTGCAGCCGAATGACCTCGGTGACGACAACGTTTCGGCCGTGCTCAACTGGCTGCGGCAGAACGTCGCATCGACGCTGCGGGGCGTGCCTGGGCCACTGCTGGCGCAATCGCTCTGGATCAGCGCGGGCGGCAGGGTGTTCTACGACGACGCGCTCCACGCGGTGCAGCGGGCCGACGTCCTCTCCGGCACGGCCTCGATTTTCGCCGGCGGTCCGATTGACGTTTCGATGGTCTTGGCGGGCATCCGGCTGCACCAGAGCGACCGCGACTTCCGCGTGGCCGCCTGGCATCAATACGTCTGGACGGCCTTCCTCGCGGGCGTCGATTCGGTAGCCAGCGAGTGGGACGCAGAAGGCAACGTGACGAAACACGCCTCTCCCCTGGAAGTGCTGGTGGCGCTCTACACGCCCCGCGCGGCCCGTTCCGTGCTCAAGCCCGACCTGGCCGGCGCGAACAAGTGGGACTACCGGCCGCGCTACCTGGTGACGGAGCCGTTCGGCCCGGTCGCCATTCCGACGCCGGCTCCCGTGTCCTTCCCCGCGCCGACGCCGCCGACGGCCTCATTCCTCATCGAAGAGGCGGGCATCGTTCCGGCCGTGGTGCTCACGTCGTCGGATGGGATCGATGCTCCGCCGCAGGGGTACGTCACGCTGGAGGTGGACGGCATCCGCATCGTCGGAAATGAGGGCAACGCCCCGGCGCAAGCGCCCTTGGGCAACGTGGTCTACAGCGCCTCGGGCGGGCTGCCCACGAATCTCGCGTTTCCGATCGCTCTGAGCAAAGTGACCAGTCTCACGGGAACCTACAGCCTCATCGCCGGCACGCCGCCCGGGCCGTCGGAATTCCCCGTGCTCTCGATGGTGCTCTTCACCGGGCCGCCCGAGATCGCCCTGGTGCGAATGGCGCGCAAGATGCAGGCCGACAACGGCCGCCTGGCCGACGCGCACATGGTGGCCTACTTCGACTCCATTCCGGGCGTGGGCGGTCTGGAGGATTGATTCACCGCGGAGGCGCAGAGAACGCAGAGCACCCAGCACCCGACACCGAGAACCAAGAACCTCTTCTCCGCGCCTCTGCGGTTGACCACCCATGCCCCGCGCCCCTCGCGCCCCCCGCTCCTCGCCCCGCGCCGTGATCCGCGTCGCCTACAGCGGCATCGTGGTCGTGGCCGGCGGGGGAACGGGGAACATCACGCTGGTCGCCCCGCCCGGAGCGACCATCACGGATATCGAGATGGTCAACGCCGAAATGGCGCCGACGGAGGACGTCGCCTGGCGGCTGGCCGTGGACGGGGGACGGCCCTTCTTGGTCGATTCGGTCGCGCCCGTGCCAGTCGGCTTCGTGGCGAATGACTTCCCCAGCAATCTCGGCGTGGCTGACCGGATGCTCTCCGTGCCCGGCGTGGTCCATTCCGGCCTCACGTTGCGCCTGGCGTGGCGGAACACGGCGGCCGCGCCGCGCTCGATCTCGGCCCGCCTGGTCGGGCTGGTGATCTGGGGCGGGGATTCATCGGACCGCGAGACGCCTGACCCCTGATCCCAAATGCTTCAACCGCGGAGACGCGGAGCTCGGCCCATTCGTCCCATCGGTCCCATTCGTCCTATTCGTCCCATCGACCAACACCCGAAGGAGCAACCATGCCTCTCCCTGTGAATCTGCCCGGAGCGATGAGCCTCGAAGAGGCGCAGCGCGCCATCGGCGACGTGAACACCACTGCCGCCTCCGACGTGGCGCTGGCCGCCGAAGTGGCCACCCGTACCGCGGCCGACGTGGCCGAAGCGGCGACGCGCGCCGCGGCCGACGCGGCGCTCATCACGCCGACATGGATCGCCGGAGCCATCATCGCCGCCGGCGCGCCCATCGTCACCTTGCCGGCCGGCACGTTGGCAGCGAACCGGCGCCATGTGCTCATCACCGTCACCGCGGCCGGCGTTCTCGTGGCCGCCGAGTACGCCAACTTCTCCGCCATCACGGCCCTCGGTCTCATGGCCGACTTGCCCGGAGCGGTCGCGCCCTACATCGTCGAGACGTTCACGAACATCGTGGGAGCGCCTACCGTCGATGGCCCGATTCGCCTGGCCATCCTCAACCCCGGCGCGCCCGCTCCGGCGGCCGCCGGGCTGGGAGCCTTCCCCTGCACCGTGAACGACGATGGCTCGGTGATCCTCGACAACTCCGCGGGCATCGTGGCGGCCGGCTACATCGTCGCAAGGCTCTGATCCCCAGCACCCAGCATCCTTCAACCGCAGAGGACGCGGAGATCGTGGAGAAGACGATCCCCAGCACCCCGCATCTGATTCATCCGTCCCATCGGTCCCATTCGTCCCATCGGTCCCATCAGCGATCATGCCCGACCTCGAAGAGCGCATTCGTGCCGTCGAAACCGCCGTCGCCTCCGCGACCGCGCGGGACGAGGGCGATCGCGGCCGGCTGGAGCGGATCGAGGCCGAGCAACTGCGCATCGGCGAGACCGTGATGGAGATCCGCCAGATAGTCGCCGCGGACCGCGTGCGGTGGGGCGTCGCTCTCGCCGGCGTCTCAGCTGGCGGCGCGGTGGTGGGGGCGCTGCTCACCCGCCTACTCGCCGCGGTCATCGCGTTCATCTTCGTGGCGGGGTGCGCCGCGCCCGAAGCGATCCGCCGCGAGACGGCCCTGACCTTCGACACACTCGGCCTGGTGGATCAGTACGGCGTTCCTTCGGCTGACCCCGCCATCAAGCGAGCGGTGGCCGGAGCGGCCGAAGTGGCGCGCTGGGCCGGACCGCCCGAAACGCCCTTGTCCGCCCCCGTTCTCGGTCAACCCCCCTCTACCGCGGCCGCGGCGAACCTGCCACGGGCGCACGACGCCGCGATCGCGGCCGAAACGGTCCGGGAAGGGGCTTCCGTGGCCGCTGACGCGCTGGGGACGGCCGGCGCGGCTGGAATAACCTTCGGCGGCAGCCTGCTCGCCTGGGGCCTCTGGCGGCTCGTGCGGTGGTCTTTGCGCAGCGCCACGACGGCGCGGTGCTTGGTGCGGGCCGTGGAGGATTCCGGCGTGATCAACCTGCGTGCCACCGCGCTCAAGGTGGCCGACCGGCGTGGCGTCGCTAACGTGTTGCGGAATCTCGTGCTCAAGGAGACGTGAGGCAACCGCGGAAGGCGCGGAGTTTCGCGGAGAAGAGAGCACCCAACCCCCAACCCAGAACGTCCCATTCGTCCCATCGGTCCCATTCGTCCCATCAGTCCCATGCCGCGCTACTCCACTTGCCACCGCGACATGCTCGGCCGGGTGATGGGCCGCCTCGACGCGGTCATCGCCCTGGTCGAGAGTCTGCCCGACAAGTGCGCCAAGCAGTACTGGCGCGCCCGTGTCACACCCGTGGCGCTGGAGTGGCACATCCTCGCCGCCGACGCCGGCCTGG
>JACQVU010000411.1 GCA_016209585.1 Planctomycetota bacterium | reverse complement strand
TGGTGGCAGACCGAGACCGGGATGATCCTGATCACGCCGCTGCCGGGCCTGACGGAGACGGTGCCGGGCAGCGCCACCCGGGCCTTCCCCGGCGTGGACGCGGCCATTGTCGACAACGACGGCCGGGAGGTGGAGAAGGGCGGCGGCTACCTGGTGCTGCGCCGGCCCTGGCCGGCGATGACCCGCGGTATCTGGGGCGACCCGGCGCGGTACGCCGAGCAGTACTGGTCGCGTTTCCCCGGCGTCTACTTCACGGGCGACGGCGGGCGCATCGACGAGCGCGGCTATTTCTGGGTGCTGGGCCGCGTGGACGACGTGATGAACGTCTCGGGCCACCGGCTCAGCACGATGGAGATCGAGAGCGCCCTGGTGGATCACCCCGCCGTCGCCGAGGCGGCGGTGGTGGGCGTGCACGACGACCTGCGGGGGGAAGCGCCGGTGGCGTTCGTGACGCTGCGCCAGGGGAACACGCCTTCGCCGGCGCTGGAGAACCAGTTGAAGGCCCACGTGGGCAAGGTGATTGGCGGGCTGGCCAAGCCGCGCGACCTGTTCTTCACACCGGAACTGCCCAAGACCCGTTCGGGCAAGATCATGCGCCGCCTGCTGCGCGACATGGCCGAGGGGCGCCGCCTGGGCGACACCACCACGCTGGCGGACCCCAACGTGCTGAGCGCCCTGCGCAGCGAGTACGAGAGCAAGGAAACGTGACCGGCAGTTCCCGGCCGGGCGTCAGCGCGCGGACCGGGAGGAGAAGCCCCGCTCGACCAGCGCCGCGCGCAGCGCCCGCAGCGCGCGTCCCCGGTGCGAGATCGCGGCCTTCTCATGCGGCGCCATCTCGGCGAACGCCCGCGTCTGGCCCTCCGGCACGAAGACCGGGTCATAGCCGAAGCCGTTCGTCCCACGCGGCGCGAGCGCGATGCGCCCCCGGCACTCGCCACGCACCGTGAGCAGCAGCCCCCGCGGAGTGGCCACCGCCGCCACGCAGACCATGCGTGCCTCGCGCCGCTCCGGCGGGAGAGCGGCCATTTCAGCCAGCAGTTTGCGGTTGTTGTCGGCGTAGGCGCAGCCCGGCCCGGCGTAGCGCGCCGAGAAGACCCCCGGCCGCCCGCCCAGCGCCTCCACCGCCAGGCCGGAGTCGTCCGCCAGCGCCTCCATGCCGGCGGCGGCGGCGAAGGCGCAGGCCTTCTTGGCGGCGTTGCCCTCGAACGTGTCGGCGTCCTCCTCGACCTCGACCTTCAGCGCGATGTCCGCCGGCAGGACAAGGCCCACGTCGAGGCCGGAGAGAATGGCGCGAATCTCGGCGGCCTTGTCGCGGTTGTTCGTGGCGAGGAGCAGGCGCATGGCGCGGGTCGGGTCACGACTGAAGGGGCGGCGCGCCCGCGGAGTGGCTGCCGCGCCGCGCCAAGAGGCAGGCCTCCTGGGCCGCCGTCAGGCGCCGGATACCCGCGTCGGCCAGCGCCAGCAACCGGTCGAGGTCGGCGCGCGGGAAGGTGGCGCCCTCCCCGGCGGCATGGACTTCAACCAAGCGCCCCTCGGAGGTCATCACGACGGTGGCGTCAATCTCCGCGCGGGCGTCTTCCTCGTACGAAAGGTCCAGGAGGACGGCGTGGTTCACCAGCCCCACGGAGACGGCGGCCACCCCCGCGCGGACGGGGTCGCGAGCGATGGCGCCGGAGGCCAGCAACTGGTCCAGCGCCAGCCGCAGCGCCACGTAGCCGCCGGTGATCGCGGCGGTGCGGGTGCCGCCGTCGGCCTGGATGACATCGCAGTCGATGACGATCTGGCGTTCGCCGAGCAGCGACCGATCGACCACGGCGCGCAAAGCGCGGCCGATGAGGCGCTGGATTTCCACCGAACGCCCGTCGGTTTTCTGCCGCTCGCGAGGTTTCCGCGGCCGGGTGCTGCCGGGGAGCATGGCGTATTCGGCCGTGATCCAGCCGGCGCCGGGGGAGCGCTCCACCATCCACTTGGGCACTTCGTTCTCAACCGAGGCGGTGCAGATCACCTTGGTGTCGCCGAAGGCGGCCAGCACCGCGCCCTCCGCCTGCCGGGTGTAGTCGGGCAGAAGCGAGACGGGCCGCAGATCGGCCGGGCCGCGCCCGTCAGCGCGAATGATGGGAACGGGATGCGCGGGATTCATGCGATAGCCGCCATGGCCCATTGAAACTCGCGGGCCAGACCGTCGGCCAGGCTTCCCTCCGGGCCGGAAGGGGCGATAAGCGGCCAGGTGTAGGTTTCGATCTCCAGGTGGGGCGGCGGGTCTGACTTCACCACCCAGGCCAGCGCCGCAGCCAGGGCGTCGCGCGTGGTGGAGAGCGCCCCGAAGTCGGGCCGGTCGATGGGCACGTGGAAGTGGGTGCGAACCTCCACCGGACCGCCCGCCCCGCCCCGGCGGAGCGCGGCGAGCGCGGCCGGCAGGTCGAGGAAGCGCTGAATGCGCCCCGCCTCGTCGCGGACGAAGGTCTGGTGCAGGTAGCGCGGCTCGTCGAGCGCGAAAAGGGCCGAAAGGCGCGGGTCGCCGGCCGTCACGCCCGCCGCCCGCGGGGCGCAGGAAAGTTGCATCTTGTAGACCGGCACGCCGGCCGCGCGCAGGCTCTCCAGCGCGGCCGGCGGCTCCTCGAACGCCACGGCCTGATGGCACACGTCGAAACAGATCCCCAGCCACTCGCGCGTCTCGGCGGGCAGGGCGTTGAAAAACTCGATGGCCTCCGGCGTCGTCTCCACCGTGGTGAACGGCTCCGGCTCCAGCGCCAGCCGCACGGTGCGACCGGTGCGGCGCCGGAGGGAGGCGAGAAAGCCCGCAGCCTCCAGCAGGTTGCCGCGCATCGCGCGCCGCGGGCCGTCACCCAGCGTCGTGTGGCGGAAGCCGCCGAACAGCGTGCTGATGGAGCCGTCCACCCCTTCAGGCAGGAGGCCGGCCAGCGCCTCAGCCACCGCGCGGGTATAGGCGGCGCGCGCGGGGTCGGTCCAGTCGGGGAGAAAGACCCGCTCCTTCACCGACGCGGCGTGGAAGTCGCCGAACGGAAAGGCGTTCACGGTGAAATGGAAGAGGTTGTGCCGCGCGAAGAAGGCGCGGTACTCCTCCGCCTCGACCCCGCCAGCCGCCAAAGCCCGTGCGACCGACGCCGGCCACCAGACGCCCACCCCCATCGGCCGATCGGCGAACAGCCGCTCTTTGAGCGGCAGCGTGTGCCGGGTGAGACTGGCCAGCAGCGCGCGCAGGTCCGTTCCCGGATGCGCGTTGGTGCAGTAGGTCAAGAGGAGGCGGCGGTCCGCGGCGGGGCGCAGGTCAACCATCGGGGAGCGGCGTTCAGCGATGCTTCCGGCGGCGCAGCCAGAGGTCGACGGGTCGTTTCAGCCCGCGCGGGGGCCGGAACGGAAGCCGCACCGCGCGGCCTTCCGCCGCCGAGGCGTAGGCGGCGAGCATGATCTCCAGCACGTCGCGGCCGTCGCGCGCGTTTTCCGAGGGCGCGACGCCGCGGTCGAAGCAGTCGAGGAAGTGGGCGTTCTCCTGGGGATAGCCGTTCTCCCAGAGCCAGGCGTAGTCGGGGAAACTCCAGCCCCGCGAGCCATCGATCCCCGCGACGCCGTTCTCGGAGTACATCCGCAACCCCATGCCCCGGAGAAGGTCGGCGTGAACGACGCCTTCCGTGCCGGTGATCCGCGCGACGCTCTCCATGCCGCCTTTGAGCGCCCAAGACGACTCCGCGATGCCCAGTATACCGTTCTCGAACTCGAGATGGATGATGGCGTAATCCTCCATCTTGGTCTTGTCGCGGTGCAGGACCGTGTCCATGTGAGCCGAGACGGAGGTGATCGGCGCCTTCCCGGCGGCCCAGCGGATGAACTCGATGGCGTGGCACCCCATGTCCATGGTGATGCCGCCGCCAGCCTCCTTCGGGGTCCAGAACCAGGGCGAATAGGGCCCGGCGTGCTTCTCTTCCTGGCGAATCTCGTACACCCGGCCCACCGCGCCTTTGTCGGCCAGTTCCTTCGCGCGGGCAAACTTCGGCACGAAGCAGAGTTCCTCAGCATAGGCCAGCCCCAGACCGGCGGACTTCGCCGCGGCGGCCAGGTCGTCAGCCTGGGCCAGCGTGAGGCAGAGGGGTTTCTCGATGATGACGTGCTTGCCCGCGCGCAGCGCCGCGATCCCTTGCGCGTGGTGCAGGTGGTTGGGCGTGACGACGACCACCACGTCGACCTCCGCGCACTTCAGGAACGTGCGCAGGTCGGTGAACCGGCGCGGCACGTCGTAGGTCTTCGCGAACCGCTCGGCCGTCGCAGCCGTCCGCGAACAGATGGCGGTCACCTGCGCGTTGGGCAGGCTCTTAAACGCCTGGGCGTGCACGCCCGACATCCAACCGCCGCCGATGATGCCAATGCGCCAGGGGTTCATCATCTACCAACGGAAGAGTTCCGTGGATCGGGCGCCGTCGCGGAAAACGCCCGGTATCGGCGGCTCGCGGCGCCATAGGTTGCAGGCGTGCGGTTGGCGATGCATGGCCAGACGATCACGCGGTTCAAGTCGTCCCGCCACTCGGCGGCGTCCGGGCGGTACGCCGTGACGACCCGAACATTATCGCCTTCCACGTCCACGGCTGCCAGCACGTGGAACACGTCGGGACCGGCTCGGCCCAGCAGGAGATAACTTGGGAGGTGCTTGTCGTCCGGATACGACTCGACGAGACACGCCCGCGTCGGATGCAGTCCTGAATGAACCGGAGGGGATCGCCGGGCAGCGACGGCTTGCGAGTCGAGGGAGTCATTGGCCACCTCCGGGGGCGTAGTCACGAAGGTCGGCCACTGCGTCGTAGTCCGAACGGGAAAGCCAGTGACACCAGATGTTCCTGTCAGGGACTGTCAGGCGCGACGATTGAACGGCGCCTTGCCACGCCGCCACTTCGGGCGGGCGGAACGTCGAGGGCCGCGACACGAGGTATTCAAGCGCCGGGCGGAGGTCCGTGTCGGCCGACGCGATCACGCCGATATCATACTTCTTATCAATAGCCAAGGTGACGAAGTCGATCGCCAAGGCAACGTCGATTCCTTTCTCCTGGGCCTTCTTTTTCGGCCACTGTTCCGGATAACGCAGAATTCTGGTGATTACTTTCACGCCCGCTGCTTCCCACCCAGCGCACTGTTTGCGGTGCGCGGAATACGTTCGTGGATCGGCTCTGTCCCCCGCTCCGCCCCTTGACTTCGGGCGGGGCGGCCCTACACTGGCGAGTTATGCGTGGGGGCGCCAGATCGCCGCCCCAAGGCCCCTTGCCCCGTTCCCGACCGCCGCGGCGCGCGCCACTTCCCTGGGGTCGTGTATGCCGGACCTCGCCGACGTCAAGCACGAGCAGCAGAAGCAGCAGGACCTCTTCTTCGGCCGGCTGGTGGTCGAAGAGGGTCTGGCCACGCGGGAGCAGGTTTCAGAGAGCCTGCAACTGCAAGCCATGAACATGCGCAAGGGGAAGTACTTCCGCCTTGCCATCATCATGGTGAAGAAGGGCTACATCACGCCCGAAGCGGCCAAGCGGGTTCTCAAGACCCAGAACACGGCCATCGTCGAGTGCGGCGCCTGCCGGAAAAAGTTCAACATCATTAACTACGAGGCCGACAAGGCCTACGTCTGCAAGCACTGCGGGGGGCCGCTCACGCCCGCGAACGCCGACGACGGCGACCTGGCGGTGGCGGGCACGCTGGACGCCGCGAAAGACCACATCGCCGCCGACGAGGCCGACGACGCCACCCACGTGGACTTGCCCCGTGTGCCCCGGCCCGAAAGCGAAGCGCCGGTCGGCGCGGAAGACCTGGTGATCGCGCCGGGCGATCTGGCGCCGGCCCCGGCGCCGGCGCCAGCCCCAGGGGCCGCCGGCGACGAAGCGCACGGCGCCGCGGTGGAGAGCGCCCCCGAACCTCTGGTGATCGGCGCCGCCGATCTCTCAAGCGACACCTCGGCCGACGTGCCCGTGGTCGCTGATGAACCCGCGCCGCCCGCCGCAGCCACGTCTCCGGGCGTGGAAGAGGCGGCGCGCCACGAACACCTCGCGGCTGCGTCGGCGCCCCCGCCCGCGCCGCCGCTCGACGATGAGATCGACGTGGTGGTCGAGCGGGAGGAACCCACGCCTCCCCCGCTCCCGACGCCCATCGAGCACCTCGGGAGCGCGGCCGCACGGGCGACACCCGCGCGGGGCGCGCCGGCCCCGGTCGAGGACTTTTTTCCGGTGGGCGTCGAAGAGTTGGCCGACCTCCGCCGCGACGTTCCGCCTCCCGTGCCGGTGGCCGCCGCGCCGGCTGAGGTCCGCCACTCGCCCGCGCCGCGGACGGAGACGCCTCCTTCGCTGGACCGGCCCAAGTTCGAGTTGGTGGAGTACGTGACGGTCGACGGCCGCGCCGTGGTCACGCCGGCGACTCGCGCCCCCGACCTCACCGAACCACCAGCCGACGTCGAGCCGGCGCCCGCGCCGGCCGCGGTCGCGGGGGCCGAGCCGGCTCGCCCGCGCGAACGGCCGCTGGTGGTGGACGAAGCCGCCGAGGAAGAGGTGTTGGCCGCCTGGGGCGTCTTCCGGCGGCACGCGGGTTCCCGCCCGGGGGCGGCGCGGGCGGTGGACGAAGCGAAAGCCCCTGAGGAGGAGACCGGCCTGTTCGAGGCCGCGGCCGCGCCCGGCGTCGCCGCCCGCGGCGGCGGTTCGCGGGAGGAGGTGGAGATCGAGGCCGACGAGGAGGCGCCCGATGCGGAAGGCTTCGCGGGCGCGGGCGAGAAGCGGCCGCGGGAGGACGACACGTCGGTGGACCATCCCGCGGTGCACGCGCCCGCCGGGGCGGAGAGCGCCGCCGCGGCGGCCGCGGACGTGGCTGAGGGGGAATCGGCGGACCTTGCTCCACCGGAGCCGGAGATCGACGCGGAGGCTGAGGCGCGCGGCGAGAGCCGGCGCGACCCCAGCGAAGACACGTCGGTCGACGACCGCACCAGCGCGGACGGGGTGCCCACGAACGAGATGGAGGAGGGCGAGTGGTCGCCGCGGGACCTGGTGGGCTACCAGATCGGCGGGGCGCTGGTGCAGGAGTACCGGTACTCGCACGGCATTTGTCACGAGTACCACGCCACCCATCACCTGCTGGACGACGCGGCGGTCTGCCTCACCATCATTCCGAACACGCACGCGCCGGAGCGGTTCTTCCGCGACCTCTCGCGGCGGGCGCGCGAACTGCTCGACGTGAAGTCGGCCAGTCTGCAGCGGGTGATCGACTACGGTGAAGACCACGGCTACTTCTACCTGGTGAAGGAGCGGCCGCGCGGCGAGCGCCTGGACCAGTACGTGCGCCGCCTGGGCGCCGCCGATGAGAACATCGCGCTGCTGCTCTTCGCCGGCCTCCTCCAGGCGCTGGCCGAGGCGCACGCCCGCGGCGTCTTCGCGCTGCACCTGCCGGCGCAGAACGTCTCCCTGGCCCCCGGGGGGCAGGTGATCCTCTCGGACTTCCAGGTGGGCGACCGCCCGGTCCGCGACGAAGAGGCCGCCGCCCGCCGCGACCTGCTCGCCGCGGGCCGCATCTGTTACTTCCTCTTGACGGCCCGCGCCGGCCCGCCCCGCACCGACCAGGAACTGTTCGACACGCTTCGCACCCAGAGCATCTCCATCAAGACCATCGACATCCTCTCCCGCATCTTCTTCCCCGAAGGCGCGTCCTTCGCCAGCCTCAAGGAGGCGCTGACCGCCGTGAAAGCCCCGGAAGACGCCGTGGCCGTGGAAGAGTACGTGGCCGAGGAGTTCGTCCCGTCCCAGCCGCCGCCCGCCCCGGCGGCCGCCAAGGTGGCTTCGCCGGCCGTCCCGCCGGCTCCGGAAACCGCGCTGCCACTGGCCCCGGCGGCGCCGGTTCCCGTGGCGGTCGCCCCGCCGCCGCCGCTGCCGGTCGGCGCGGGGATCGGCGCGGGGGGAGGAGAAGGCGGCGGGGGCCGCGCCGGGCGCGCGGGGCGGTTGGCCACGGCGCTGGCCGGCGAGCGCCGCACGGTGTTGGCGAGCGGCGGAGTGTTCGTGACGATCCTGGCGTTCCTCTGTCTGCTGGCCTGGGCCGCGAACAACTCCGCCCGGGAGCGCGAACGGAAGAACCGGCGCGACGCGCCGGACAACGGCGCGGCGAAGGCTCCCGCGCCCGTGAAACCGGTGGCGCCGCCCACGCCGGGGCCGAAAACAGGCCCGCCGCACACCCCCGGCAGCGAGGAATCGGCGGCTGTCGCCAGCCTGGAGAAGCAGTTGCGGGAGGCCTTGGCGGCCCGCGAGTGGACCCGGGCCTCGGAACTGGCGGCCAAGGTGCGGCTCCTGGCCGAGGGGAAGGCGCGCGAGGCGCGGTTGCCGGCCGTCACGCTGCGGGTGGAGACGGGGCGCCCCATGGCGCCGGTGGTGATTCCGGGAGTGCCGGGATCGCCCGACGACCTCTTCTTCGCCGAGGCTGACGGGGTGAAGGTGATCGCCAACTATCCGGCGCGCGACGCGCCGGTGACCATCCAGGCCGGCGACGACGTGCACTACCAGGCGCAGCGGCGGACGGTGGTGGTGGACGGCAGCCAGGCGGTGGTCACGGTGCGGATGCCCCTGGTGGTGGACCCGGGGTTTTACGTGTTTCCGATGCAGCCGGGGCGCGCGCCCGGGGAGGGGGTCGGCTGGGTGGAGGCCGCGCTGGAGGTGCGCGCCGTGACCACCAACCTGGGCGTCTTCTTCCTCTCCGGCGGCCGGGCCGTGGTGGAGGTGCAGGTGGGCGAGGATCAGAACGTGCATCTGGTGGCGATCGACCGCGCCGCCCGGCCGGCGCTGCCCATCTTCCGCGACCTGGCCAGCGACGCCACCGAGGCGCAGGTGCGCGCCCTCTTCGGCCGCCCGGATCACCCCGGCGACGGCCCCGCCTGGGACGTGGACACCGGCGAGGGCTGGTCGGTGCGTCTCGCGCTCCTCCGCCGCGGCGGGCGCGAATACTGGACGCTGGGCGCCGTCAAGTAAGAACCTGTTTCAGTAAACTGACCACTGAAAACCGCATGGGGGAGTTCTTTGGAACCGGCTCTCAAGACCTTCCCTTCCGGCTCCCTCTCCGGCCCCGGGGAAGAGGTGCTGGAAGCGGCGGTGGAAACCGGCGTGCTCGACGCCCTGGCTGACGGCGCGGCGCGGACGCCGGCCGAGATCGCGCGCCTGGCCGGGTGCGATCCCGTCGGCGCGCGGGTGTTGCTCACCGCCCTGGCCGCGATGGGCGCGGCCCAGGCCGCCGACGCGGAGGGCGGCGTCACGTTCCGCCTGGCCGGCCCGTGGAGAACGCTCGCGGGCGAGGCGCGCGACCTCCTCCGCTTCCGCCTCGAAGAGCGGCGCTTGTGGCGATCCCTGGCCGCCGCCGTGCGGGGCGGGCGGGACGCCGTGGCTGGGGAACGTTTCCTGCGGGGCGGCGAGCGGACGGAGGCCTTCTATCGCCACGTGGCCGCGATGTCCGACGGGTTGGAAGAGGGCGTTCGCCGGTTGGGCGTCGGCGGCGCCTCGCGCCTGTTGGACGTCGGCTGCGGCGCCGGGGTCTACGCCGCCGCCTTCCTCTCCGTCTACCCGGCGCTCTCGGCGACGCTGGTGGACTACGCCGAAGCCCTGCCGCATGCCCGGCGCACGCTGGCCGCGACCGACCTGCTGGGCCGGGCCGAGATCGTGGAGGGTCGCTTCTTCGACGACTCCTGGCTCCCCTCGCCCGGGTGCGACCTGGTCTGGCTCAGCGGCGTGCTGCACGCCGCCGCGCCGGAGACCAACGCCTCGCTCCTGGCGCGGCTGTGGGGCGCGACGCCCCCCGGCGGCCGGGTGTTCGTGGCCGAGATGGAGCGCGCCGGGAACGAACTGGAAAGCGCGATGTTCGACGTCGAGTTGTTCCTTGGCACGGACTCCGGCCGCGTCTACGGCGGGGAAGAGATCGCGGCCATGCTGCGCGGCGCGGGGTTTTCAGCGGTGACGGTCGAATCGACTGGCGAGGGCAGCGTGCTGGTCCGCGCGGAAAAGGGGCGGCGCTCGTAGCGCGCCCGTGAGGGCGTCCGGTTCCACGCCGTCTCGCGGCGGAACTCCGATGCCGGCCGCTACCGGGGAGGGGGCTGTTTCTCGGCGAGCAGCAGGCGCTTCTCGTCGGTGTAGGAGGCGACGCGGTCCCCTTGGACCTCCACCCGGAAGCAAGCCTTGGCCGCCGCCGGCCACGCGAGCACCATCTTTTCGAGTCGCCGGCGCGCGGTCTCGTCATGCCCCATCAGGCGCGTCCAGGCGCCGAAGTCGTGGCGCTTCGCGTGGGCCTGGGTCCGGAGCAGCGCCAGCCCGGCCCCGGCCACGCACTGCTCCCACGCCCGCCCGGTGAGGCTGCGCACGTGGGACGGGTCGCGCGCCCGCTCCAGGTCGTTCATCATTCGGTCAAGTCGCGGGTCGTCGGGAACGACGCTGTCCTCGACGATCAGCCGTCCGCCCGGCCGCAACACGCGCGCGGCCTCGGCGCAGAAACGCGCCGGCGACGCGAAATGGTGCGGCGCGATCCGGCAGGCGACCAGCCACGCGCTGGCCGGGGCCAGCGGCAACGCGGCCGCGTCGCCCCGCAGCAGCGCCACGTCGTCCACGCCGGACGCTTCCAGGAATCCCCGCGCCTCGACCAGCATGGCGCCGGTGAGGTCCAGCGCCGCCACGCGGACGCGCGCCCCGCCCGGCGCGCCCCGCGCCGCCCGCGCGAGGCGCAGGGCCGTGTGCCCGCCGCCGGTGGCGACGTCCAGCGCCAGCGCCGCCCGAAAGCCGTGGCCGCCCGGGTCGGCCCCCGGCGGGGGGAGGCGCGCGAGGGCCTCGGCGGCCCAGGCGGCGATGAGGTCCAGGTCGGCGCCCGCGCGGTGATCGCCCGTCACGTATCCGGCCGCGGCCGGGCCGAACTGGCGCTGCACCAGCCGGGCGTGATCTGGTGGCGAGCCGCCAGCCGCACCCCCCATGACCGCCAGCATACCCGCCGCGCGCCGTTCCGGACACGCTGAGTTGCCGTTCAGCCCCCCAATGGCAACCGTTCGCGGGCGCCAATACCCTTGAGGAACCCAAGAATCCAGGAAGCGGACGGGACTGGTTGTCTTCTCCGAATTCCAACGTCCGGAACCCGCGCGGGGCAGAGCGCGGGCAAGCCCCCGCACTCCACAGCGCTTCGCGCCGCCCCCTTGCCCCTCATCTCGCGCCCCTCGCCCCGCGCCTGACGCGGCCCCGGTGGCGCCGGAGAGCCGACCTACCGCATGTTCTCCGGCCGCTTGCCCAGCACCACGTCAAGTTCCCAGGTCTCGCCGTCGCGCAGCACGTCCACCGTCACCTGGTCGCCGATGCGCTTGTCAAGCAGCACGGCGCCGAGGTCCTGGAGGTTCTTCACGCTCCGGCCGGCGACGCTCGTGATCACGTCGCCCTTCTTCACGCCGCCCTTCTGGGCGGAGCCGCCGGCGACCACGTCGAGCACCTTGACGCCGTCGCCGGTGAAGTTCGGGTCGATGTTCACGCCCAGGAAGGGTTTCTCAATCACTTTGCCGGCCTTGAGTTCCGGCAGCACCTCCTGGATGAGATTCGACGGAATGGCGAAGCCGATGCCGCTGTCCATGCCGGTCTGGGCCACGAGGTCGGGGTAGAGCATGGCGATGCCCACCACCTCCCCCTTGAGGTTAATGAGCGGGCCGCCCTCGTTGCCGGGGTTGATGTCGGCGTCGGTCTGGATGGCGCCGTACTTGCGGTGGACGGCCGAGATGATGCCGAACGAGAGCGAGCCTTCGTCGCCCAGCGTCTTGCCGATCACGAAGGCGAACTGGCCCACCCGCGCCGACGCACTGTCGGCGAAGGCGATGGGCCGCAGGCCGGCGGCCTCCACTTTCAGCAGCGCCAGGTTGCGGTTCTTCTCACGGCCGAGCACCTGGGCCTTCTTCACCTCGCCGTCCGGCATCACCGCCCGCACGGCGGCGGCGTCGTCGCCGATGTTGTAGTCGGAGGTGAGCAGGTAGCCGTCGGCCGAGAGGATGACGGCGGTCACGGCGCCGTCGCCGCGCTCGCGCTTGAGTTCCATCGGCCCGCCCAGCATGCGGCGCAACCGTTCCAGCGGGGTTTCCTTGGTCTCCTCCGGCTTCTTGGCCTCGGCGTCGGGCGGGCGGCGCTCGATAATCAGTTTGATGACGCTGGGGCGCACCTTTTCGACGGCGGTGATGATGGCGCGCTCCAGCGTCCGCGACTCCCGGGCCGCGTCCGGACGCTCCTCGGCGCGGGCGGGGCAGACCCCCGCCGCCAGGAGCGCGGCGAGACTCAGGGCGACGCGGGGGAAATGGAGGCGCGGGCGGTGGCTCATGATGGGGGTTGGGGATCGG
>JACQVU010000033.1 GCA_016209585.1 Planctomycetota bacterium | reverse complement strand
TCCCCAGCCGGGGTGCTGGGTGCTGGGTGCTGGGCCCAACACCCAGCACCCAACACCCAACACCGCAGTACTCCGCCAGACCCCTCGCCCCTGCGATCGTGTTGAAAGGCGGAAATAGATTGAAGGAAAAAGCGGGGACGGCCGATAGGATATTCGTCAGTTACGACTCATCCTTTATGAACTGGCCATCGCCGGCCGGATCGTCGGGGTGGGCCGCGGCTGGCGCACCGGCCCGTGTCCCTCACGCGAGGAGGCGCCGGGCCTGCTATCGTGACTCTCTCTTCACGGCCCAAGCCCAACCCCAGCCCGCCGACCCCGGAAACGGGGCCGACATCCACGCCCAGCCACGCTGGGCGCGGCGCCGGGGCCCGGGACCTGCCCCCAACCCTTCCCGACTCGCCCTCGCCATAACTCTCTCACCTGACTTCCCACGGGGGATGAAGTTGGCCGCTCATCCCCCGTCACGATGCGCGCAACGGGGACCTCGCCCCGACCACATAGACCCGCACGACGGCTGGACGGCGACGTTCAGCCGTCTCGGTTTCTTGGGAGCGTGGCGACGGTCTGCCCCGTTCCTTTTCGCTTGTGAGCGGCGCGCGGTCTCCGTACGATTGTCTTGGAAACTCTCTCCTGGAGTTGAGGAGCACGATCGCCCATGCGCCAGTCGCCAAACCTGCTTCACGCACTGCTTTCCCGCGCCCTGCCCACCGCCGCCGTGGCGGTCACCTTTCTGACCGGCTGCTGCCTGGTCGGGGGCGTGGCGCGAACCGCGGCTGCCCCCAGCGCCACCGGCCACAATCACGCCACGGTTGAGGCGGCGCGCGCGCATTCGCCGGTGTCGGCAACGGCGCCGGCGGCGGCGCCGGGCCAGGTGGGATCGGCGCCCGCCACCGCGCCGGCGGCTGCGGTCACGCCGGCCGCGTTGGCGCCCTGCCCCACGCCGCGGGTGCAGTTGAACGCGCCGGAAGAGGCGGCGCGGGGCGTGGTAGAGTTGACCTATTACGTCATCTGGGACGAGCGCGGCGCGGTCGACGTCGACGTGGAGTACAACGCGGAGGGTGGCGATTCATGGAAACACGCCACCCGCGCCGCGGGCGCCGACTCGCTCGGCACGCGCGGCCTCGCTTCCGCGCCGTTCCCGGGCGTCCGCCACACTTTCCGCTGGGACACGGCCCGCGACATCGGCCCGGCCGTGCCCGGCGAGTGCCGCGCCCGCGTGCGGCTGCTGGAACCGGCGGCCGGCGACCCAAACGCGCCGGCGGCGGCCGGGGACACGGTGGTGGTCTTCGTCGACAACTCCGCCCTGGCCGCGGCCCGCGACCCGGCTGGCGAGACGATGCTCGTCGAGGAGGAGACCGGCGCCGCCAACGGCGAACAGGCCGCCGCGCCCTCCCCTCCGCCCGCCGCTCCGGCCCCGCCGGCGCGCGCGCCGGCGCCGGATCCGAAGGCGGCGACGTTCGAGAACGTGGCGGAGTTCGTGATGGACGACTGCTGGCCGGCGCAAATCCGGGCCGCCGACTTCAACAACGACGGCGTGATCGACCTGGCGATGACCAACCAGAACCGGATATGGGTCTGGGACAAGAGCGATCCCACCAATCCCGACAAGGCCAAGCCTCACAATCTCACCTACATCATGCCGGGCGCGAAAGACGGCAAACTCGACCAGCGGAAGTGGCGCTCGGTGCCGTGCGGCTTCTTCCCCAAGGGCCTTCTCGCCAGGGACCTGGACGGCGACGGCAAGGTGGACCTGGCCGTCACCAACTTCTACGGCGGCACGATCAACGTGTTCAAGGGCCAGGGCGACTTGAACTTCCTGCCGATCCCCTACAAGTACCCGGTGGTGCCCGAGGGCGTGGACCCCTTCCACGGCGACGGCCAAGACAAGCCGCCGCTTCCCAAGTACAACCCCATCTCGATTGACGCCGCGGACTTCGACGGCGACGGCCTGCTCGACCTGGTGGTCTGCAACAGCACCGACGATCGCAACCGCGCCCACAACCTGGCGGTCTTCCGTCAGGACCCCGGGGGCAAATGCGTCTACCAGGCTCCGCCTTTCATGAGCGAGACGGCCAACTTCATGATCGCCAGCGTGAAGTGCGCCGATTTCAACGCCGACGGCTGGGTCGATTGCGCCATCGGCAACTACGGCGACTACGGCCAACTTTCCGTCCAGTTCAACAACTTCGACGTGGAGGGCAAGGTCATCCGCTTCGTCCACAAGATGTTCACCCCGGCGGTGGAGAACGAAATCCGCGGCAACAAGCCCATGGTTCTTCAGGTCGCGGATTTCAACGCCGACGGCAAGCCCGACATCGCCGCGGCCGGCGAGAAGTCGGGCCTCTTCGTCTTCGCCAACCTCGGCGAGATGGAGTTCACCCCCGGCGAGAAATTCGCCACGGCGGAAAGCACCGAACTCGCCGTGGACCTCGCCATGGGCGACCTGAACGGCGACGGCATCGCCGACCTGGCCATGACCCACATCGGCGACGCCCTCTTCTCCATCTTCTACGGCTGCGGAAAAGAGAAGAAAGGCAACGGCGCATTCAAGAACTTCGCCAGCGAAAAAACCCCGCCCGGCGGCTGGAAGGGCGGCCCGCTCGCCGCGGCCGACCTCAACGGCGACGGCAAGACCGACCTCGCGGTCTGCATGTTCTCGGCCCGCGATCCCGACCACCCCAAGGGCATGCTGCGGGTCTATCTTCAGAAGTAAGCCCATTCCCCAGGCCCGCCGCCAGCCGGGCGACCGGTGATCCCTAACCATGTCTGAAACGAAGAAGTCCCCCTCCCGCGGCGACACTGGGGCCGCCGGGGCGAAGAAGAGCGCCTCGGCATCCGAGACGGTGCTCGACATCATCGAGCAGAAGGTCGACGCGGGCCATTTCCGCGACCTCACCTGGACGGGGACGTTCTGGGAGTACCTGGACCTCGTCTTCGCCAACCCCCGCGTGGCGCGCAACGCTTATCAACGCGCCTTCGACATGATCCTCTCCTGGGGCGCGGAGGAGGTGGTGATCAACAAGGAGAAGGTCACCCGCTACAAGTTCTTCGACGACCCCATCTCCGGCGGGCGCGACGCCGTTTATGGGCTGGACAGGCCGCTGGCCTCGCTGGTGGGCTTCTTCAAGGCCGCGGCCTACCACTACGGCACCGAACACCGCGTGCTGCTGCTGCACGGGCCGGTGGGGTCGGCCAAGTCGACCATCGCCCGCCTGCTCAAGAAGGGGCTGGAGGTCTATTCGCGCTTGCCCGAGGGGGCGCTCTATACGTTCCAGTGGAAGATGGATCGCGGCGGGCGGGAGGAGTGGGTCGATTCGCCGATGTACGAGGAGCCGCTGAAACTGGTTCCGCTGGAGGCGCGTGACGCGGTGGTGAAGGAGGTGACGCGCAAGCGCAAGCCCGGCGACTACCCGGTGCTCATCGAGGGGCACCTGAACCCCTTCTGCCGCCACACGTTCGCCAGCCTCATGCGGGAGCACGAGGGAGACTGGAAGAAGGTGATCAACGCCCACGTGCGCGTCCGGCGGTTGGCGCTGTCGGAGGCCGACCGGGTGGGCATCGGCACGTTTCAGCCGAAGGACGAGAAGAATCAGGATTCCACCGAGCTCACGGGGGATATCAATTATCGCAAGATCGCAGAGTATGGATCCGATTCTGACCCGCGCGCGTTCAACTTCGATGGGGAATTCAACATCGCAAACCGCGGTAT
>JACQVU010000425.1 GCA_016209585.1 Planctomycetota bacterium | reverse complement strand
CGCCCAGTGCGTGGTCGCCGGCGGCATGGAGAGCATGAGCAACATCCCCTTCTACGCCACCGCGCTGCGCGCCGGGTGGAAGATGGGCGACGCCGCGCTGGTTGACGGAATGATCCGCGACGGCCTGTGGGACAAGTACAACGACTTCCACATGGGCATGACGGCCGAACTGGTGGCCGACAAGCACAAGATCTCGCGCCGGGAGCAGGACGAATTCGCGCTGGCCTCGCATCAGAAGGCGGTGGCCGCGGCCAAGGCCGGCAAGTTCCGCAAGGAGATCGTGGCCGTCGAGATTCCCGGCAAGAAAGGCCCCACCCGCGTCGAGACCGACGAAACCCCCCGCGAAGACACCACCCTGGAGGCGCTGGCTAAACTCCGCCCGGCCTTCAAGCCCGACGGCGGCACGGTGACGGCCGGCAACGCCCCGGGGGTGAACGACGGCGCCGCCGCGCTGGTGGTCGTCTCCGACGCCTTCGCGCGCCAGGCCGGCCTGAAGCCCCTGGCCCGCATCACCGGCTACGCCGTCGGCGGCCTCGACCCCCAGTGGGTCATGCTCGCGCCGCTGGAGGCGGTGAAGAATCTCAACCGGAAACTGGGCGTGAAATGCTCGTATTTCGACCTCGTGGAACTCAACGAGGCCTTCGCGGTGGCGGCCATCGCCCTGGTACGGGAACTGGAACTCGATCCCCGCAAAGTCAACGTGCACGGCGGGGCGGTGGCGCTCGGCCACCCCATCGGCGCGTCGGGCGCCCGCATTCTCACCACGCTTCTTCACGCGCTCGCTGATCGCGGCCTCAAGCGCGGCCTCGCCGGCCTCTGCCTGGGCGGCGGCAACGCCGTCGCGCTCAGCGTGGAGATGACCTGACAATGGACATTCGCAACGTCGCGGTCATCGGGTGCGGAACCATGGGCAACGGCATCGCCCAGGCCTTCGCGACATCGGGGCATGACGTGGCGCTCATCGACGTGAACGACGAGCGGCTGCGCCAAGCCCTCGCCACCATCGAGAAGAACCTCGGCCGCATGGTGAAGAAGGAAACGCTGACGGAGAACGAGGCCCGCGCGGCCCTCACTCGTATCCGCCCCGCCACCGAACCGGCGAAGGCCGCCGGCGCCGATTTTCTCGTCGAGGCCGCCACGGAGAACCGCGACCTCAAGAAAAAACTCTTCGCCACCTACGACGCCCTCTGCCGGCCGGAGGTCATCCTCGCCACCAACACCTCCTCCATCCCCATCACCGAGATCGCCGCCGCCACCCGGCGGCCGGACCGCGTCATCGGGATGCACTTCTTCAACCCCGTGCCCGTGATGAAACTGGTGGAGGTGATCCGCGCGCTCGACACCTCCGACGCCACCTGCGCCACCGTCAAGACGCTGGCCACCCGGCTCGGCAAGACCCCCGTGGAGGTCAAGGACTCGCCGGGATTCGTCTCCAACCGGTTGCTGATGCCCCTCATCAACGAGGCCATTCACGCCCTCCATGAGGGCGTGGCCGACGCGGAGGCCATCGACACCGTGATGAAACTCGGCATGGCGCACCCCATGGGGCCGCTGCGCCTGGCCGACTTCATCGGGCTGGACGTCTGCCTGGCCATCACCGAGGTGCTCTGGCAGGGGCTGGGACAGACCAAGTATCTCCCCTGCCCCTTGCTGCGCAAAATGGTGGCGGCCGGCCACCTCGGGGAAAAGAGCGGCCGCGGCTTCTTCACCTATCCCGAAAAACCGAAATGACGGCGCCCGCCGCCCGGCTGGCCGTCTCCACCACCGACCTGCTGCTCTGGCTGGTGGTGCTCATCTGGGGAGTGAACTTCCTGGGGGTGAAGGTGGTGCTCGCCAGCATGGCGCCGCTGGACTTCACCTGCGCGCGCTTCCTGGTGATGGCCGCCATCTTCGCGGCGGCGCTCTGGTGGCGGGAGCGGTCGTTCCGCGTCGCGCGCGCCGACCTCCTGCTCCTGGCGTTCGTGGGCGGGGTCGTCTACCCGTTGAATCAGATTACGTTCGCTTTGGCGCTGGAGAAAAGCGAGGTCTCGCACACCACGCTCTTCTTCGGCACCGCCCCGCTCTGGGCCGCCGTCTTCTCCGGCGCGATGGGGTTGGAAAGGGTCGGCCCGCGTCAGTGGGGTGAACTCTTCGTCGCCTTCTGCGGCGCCGCCCTGTTGATGATGAAGGAGGGGCCGGGGCCGATCCTGGATCACGGGCTGGACCCCGGCGACCCCTTCCTCATCGCCTGTACCGCGGCCTGGGCCTTCTACACCGTGGCCATTACCCCCATGCTCCGCCGCCATTCGCCGCTGAAGGTGACGACGCTGGTGACGATCGTCGGTTCGCTGGCCATCGCCGCCGTGACCCTCGCGGCCCGCGGGGCGGGCGCGGGCCTGCGCGTCACCGATTGGGGAGCGGTCCAAGGTCCAGCCTGGGTGCTGTTCTGGGCCATTGTCTTCATTCCCGGCGTCTTCGGCTGGGTGGCGTGGTCGAACGGCGTGGCCCGCATCGGCCCGCGTCGCACCATGGTCTACCAGTTCCTGATTATCCTGGTGGGCACCGTCACCGGCGTGGTCGCCCTGGGTGAGCGGCTCTCGCCCTGGCAGATCGCCGGCGCGCTGCTGGTGGTGTTCGGCGTGCTCTCCGCGAGACTGTCGAGGACCTGACCATGCGAGCCACGGCGCGACCGCCGACCACGCCGTGAACAGGACCACTGCCGCGGAGGCTGCGGGAGTGGGCCGGGCGGCCGTTCCGACAAGATGATTGATGTGGTGAAAGACGATGAGCATCCGTTCTTTCCGTGGGCTTCTTGCCGAACACGAGCGGAGTGTGCTTATCTATTGATGGTGGTTGCCGGCACTCTTCCGGGTTGCTCCGGTGAGGCAACGGGCCGCGATGGACGACATCGAACTCGAACGTCTTCTCGATGACATCGAATCGGATCGAGCCGAGCGAACGGAGTCCGTCAACGATGGCGACAAGTGGCGCAAAGCCGTGTGTGCCTTCGCGAACGACCTTCCGGATCACCGTCGCGCCGGCGTCCTCTTCGTTGGCGTCGGAAACGACGGCCGGCCGACCGGTGTTGAAATCACCGACACGCTGCTTCTCAACCTGTCGCATATGCGAAACGACGGGAACATCCTTCCGTTCCCCTCGCTGGACGTGGAAAAGCGGAAACTGAAGGGGAAGGACGTGGCCGTGGTTTTCGTCCATCCGTCCCACTCGCCGCCGGTGAGGTTCAAGGGGTTGGTCGAGATTCGATCCGGGCCAAGGCGCGGAATCGCCAACCCCGATGACGAGCGCCGCCTCAATGAGAAGCGCCGCTTTCGAGACATTCCGTTCGATATTCGCCCTCTCGTGTCCGCCGGCGTGGACGTGCTGGATGAACTGGTTTTCCGCCGGGAGTACCTCCCCCATGCGGTCGCGCTGGAAGTGGTCGAGCAGAACCAACGGACACTGGAGCAACAACTGTCCGCGGCGAGATTCGTGCACCCAGGGCCGCCGGCGTGCGCGACGTTGCTGGGGGCATTGACCGTCGGCAAGACGCCTACAGACTGGGCGCCTTGCGCCTACGTGCAGTTTCTCCGCGTCGACGGCGCGGCTTTGGGAGATCCGGTGATCGATGCTCGCGAGATTCGCGGGCCACTGCCTGAACTTCTGCGAAATCTCGAAGATGTCATCAAGAACAACATCCGTTCTTCCGTCGATTATACTACTCAGGCGTTGGAGGTCCGCGTGCCCGACTATCCGATCGTCGCTCTCCAACAAATCGTGCGCAACGCGATCCTGCACAGGTCGTATGAAAACACTCACGATCCGGTGCGCTTGTACTGGTTCGCGAACCGGGTCGAGGCGCAAAGCCCCGGAGGTCCGTTTGGCCGCGTGACCAAGGAGAATTTCAGCGGGCCGGGCGCGTACGATTACCGAAACCCGAACCTGGCGGCGGTGTTGAAGGAACTGGGCTACGTTCAGCGGTTCGGCAGCGGCATCGCGCTGGCGCGGAGGGCAATGGCTGAGAACGGCAACCCGCCTCCGGAGTTCCTGGTGGAAGATGGGCACGTGGCGGTGATTCTCAGGAGGCGCACATGAGCGTGCCGGTCATCGCCTTCTTCAATAATAAGGGCGGGGTGGGCAAGACCACGATGGTCTACCACTTGGCGTGGATGCTGGCCGACAGCGGCGTTCGCGCGATCGCGGCCGACCTCGACCCACAATGCAATCTGACTGCCGCGTTCCTCGATGAAGATCGAATCGAGGAAGTGATGGCGAAGGGCGAGCGTGCTTTGACGGTGTTCAGCGCCGTGAGGGATCTCAAGCGAGGCACGGGCGACGTGAAAGAACCGCACGTCGAGAATATCGCCAACCGCCTCGGACTGATCGCGGGCGATATGGGGTTGTCGACTTTCGAGGATCAACTCTCGGAGAACTGGCCGAAGTGCCTGGACGGTGACGAACGCGCGTTTCGCGTCACATCGGCATTCTATCGGGTCGTCCAACTGGCGGGGGCGAAACAAGAATCCGACGTCATCGTGGTTGATCTCGGACCGAATCTCGGCGCAATAAATCGGGCGGCGCTCATCGCGTCGGACTTCGTCGTCATCCCCCTCGGGCCGGACCTCTTCTCCCTGCAAGGTCTCGAGAATCTCGGCCCCGCCCTTCGGCGCTGGCGGAAGGCGTGGAAAGAGCGGATCAAGAAGAAGCCGGCGGGCGCCGATATCGACCTTCCCAAAGGCAGCATCCAGCCCATCGGGTACGTGCTTCTGCGTCACTCGATTCGTCTGGACCGTCCGGTGAAGGCATTCGAGCGGTGGGCGGCTCGCGTGCCGGGCACTTACGCGGAGGCGGTGCTGGATACGATAGTGGATGCTTCCGTCTCAATCGATACGGACCCCGCCTGTATCGCGAAACTCCGTGACTACCGCAGCCTGATGCCTCTGGCTCAGGAGGCGCGAAAGCCCATGTTCTTCCTGAAACCCGCGGATGGCGCGCTCGGCTCGCACGCCAACGCCGCCGCTCAGGCATACAAGGATTTCAAGGACGTGGCGAGGAAGATCGCCGCAGCCGCGGGGATACCGAACTTCGAGTGATCGTCGTTTCACACGCGTCAGCCGCGACAGGCCCGACAGGTCGAATCGCGCTTCCCTTGAGCCGTCTCGTCTCTCCATGCCCCTTCCCCGTTGGAAAACAGAGAAGAAGTTCACGCCCAGGAGGAGCGATCGGTTCGCCTTCGGCATCTGGTGCGTGATGAACCGCGGGCGCGACCCCTTCGGCGAAGAGACGCGCCCGCGGATGGACGCGCTCGACGCCGTGCGCGGCCTGGCGAAGAAAGGCTGCGCCTCGTTCGAGTTCCACGACGACGATCTTGTCTCCCCCGCTGCTTCGTTGAAGGAGCGCGAGAAGCGCGTGCGCGACCTGAAGCGCGTGATGGCCGAGAGCGGCATCGCGGCCACCATGGCCACCTGCAACCTCACCTTCCACAAGTGCTTCAAGGACGGCGCTTTCACCTCCAACGACGCGCGCGTGCGGGCGTACGCCCTGCAGAAGACCATGCGCCTCATCGACCTCGCCGCCCAGGTCGGCGCCGAGATCATCGTTTTCTGGGGCGGGAGGGAGGGCGTTGAGGTCGAGGCCTCCAAGTCCCCGCAAGAGGCGCTCCGGCGCTACCGCGAGGCCATCAACTTCCTCTCCCACTACGTCCGGCAGAACCGCTACGAACCCATGCGGTTCGCCATCGAGCCGAAGCCCAACGAACCCCGCGGCGACCTCTTCCTTCCCACCGCCGGCCACGTGTTGGGCTTCATTCCCACCTGCGACCATCCCGACATGCTCGGCGTCAACCCCGAAATCGAGCACTGCCGCATGCAGGGGCTGAACGCCTGCCACGACGTGGCCCAGTGCCTCGAAGCCGGAAAACTCTTCGACATCCACCTCGGCGCGCAGAAACCGCTGCGCTTCGACCAGGACATGCGCTTCGGCGCCGAAGACCTCAAGGAGACCTTCTTCATCGTCAAACTGCTCGAAGACGCCGCCTGGCCCGGAACCCGCACTTTCGACGCCCACCCCTACCGCACCGAGGACGAAGACGGCGTCTGGGACTTCGTCGACGGCTGCCTTCGCGCCTACCTCATCCTCAAGGAGAAGGTCGCCCGCTGGAACGCCGACCCCGCGATCCGCGCGCTGCGCGAAGAGATCGCCTGCCGCGACCCCGTTCTGGAAGCCGCCTGCGCCGCCTTCTCGCCGGCCAACGCCCAGGCGCTGCTCGCCCGCCACTTCGATCCCGACGCGCTCGCCGCCCATCGCCTGCGGTACGAGGTCCTCGACCAGCTGACGCAGGAAGTGCTGCTCGGCGTGCGGTAGCCGCCGCCGGCCGGCCGGGCGGTGGGGAAAGAACCATCGCAGCGGATCGATATCCGACCTGCGCGCGGACGCGGCGTCCAACGTCGCCGCGCGCCGGGGGGTTGCTATAATGCCGCCCCGTGGTGGGCGCCCCGCGACTGGTCGCCGATCTGATCGCCGGCCGAAACAGGTTCTCTAACCCCAGGCCCGAAGACCATGTGCGGCATCATCGGTTACTCCGGGCGCCGCCCCGCGGTGCCCATCATTCTCGACGGCCTCCGGCGGCTGGAGTACCGCGGCTACGACTCCGCCGGCGTGGTGGTCTGCGGGGCGGAGCGCCTCTTGGGGGAGAAGGAGCGCGGCCGGCTCGACAACCTGGTGAGGCTGCTGGCGCTCCGGCCGCTGGCCGCCACCACCGGCGTGGGGCACACGCGCTGGGCCACGCACGGCCCGCCGTCGAAGGAGAACTCGCACCCGCACTACTCGCAGGACGAGACCTTCGCGGTGGTGCACAACGGGATCATCGAGAACTTTCACGACCTGCGCCGGGGCTTGGAGCGGCGGGGCGTGCGCTTCCGCTCGCAGACCGACACCGAGGTCATCGTGCACCTCATTGCCCAGGGCTACGAGGGAGACCTGCTGGAAGCCTTCCGGCGCGCGTTGGAACAACTGCGCGGGGCCTACGCCGTGCTGCTGGTGAGTTCGCGTCACCCCGACGAAATCCTGGCCGCGCGGCACGGCTCGCCGCTCATCGTGGGGGTGGGCGAGGGCGAGAACTTCCTGGCCTCCGACGTGCCGGCCATCCTCCCCTACACGCGCCGCGCCATTTACCTCAAGGAGAACCGGGTGGCGCGCGTCACGCCGGCCGGCGTCGAGGTGTATGACTTGGCGGCGACCGCGCGCGGCCGGGGAGCGCGGACCTCGGACGGCGACGGCGCCGGCGACGGCGCGGCGCGCGCCGCGCGGCTGGAGCGCAGCAGCACGACGCGCGTGGTCACCATCGACCTGGACATCAAGGCCGCGGAGAAAGAGGGCTTCGACCATTTCATGGTCAAGGAGATCCACGAGCAGCCGCGGGCCATCGAGGAGACGATGCGCGGGCGGGTGCGCGGTGGAGAGGTCGTTTTCGACGACTTTCCGCTCTCTCCGGCGCGGCTGCGGAAGTTCAACCGGGTGTCGATCATCGCGTGCGGCACGGCGTGGCACGCCGGGCTGGTGGCCAAGTTCGCGATCGAGGAGTTCGCGCGGATGTCGGTCGACGCGGTGATCTCGTCGGAGTTCCGGTACGCCAACCTGGTGCTGGGCCGGCGCGACCTGGTGATCGCCGTGAGCCAGTCGGGCGAGACGGCCGACACCCTCGCCGGCGTGCGGGAGGCGCGGCGGCTGGGGGCCACGGTGGTGACCATTTGCAACGTGGTCGGCAGTTCCATCCCGCGGGAGTCGAACGCCGTGCTCTACACCCACGCCGGGCCGGAGGTGGCTGTGGCCTCCACCAAGGCGTACACCACGCAGATGGCGCTGCTTCTGCTCTTCGCGCTGCGCCTGGCGCGGGCGCGCGGCGCGGCCCCCCGGGATCGGGTGGCCGCCGTGCTGGAGCAGATGCGGGCGCTGCCCGGCATGGTCCGCGAGACGATCGGCAACGACCGCACCATCCGCCAGATCGCGGCGAAGTATCACAAGGTCTACAACTATCTCTTCGTCGGGCGGCGGTACAACTACCCCACGGCGTTCGAGGGGGCGCTGAAGTTGAAGGAGATCTCCTACATCCACGCCGAGGGCTACCAGGCCGGCGAACTGAAACACGGCCCCATCGCGCTGGTGGACGGCAGTTTCCCCACCGTGGCGATTTGCGTGCGCTCGCCCGTGTATGAGAAGATGCTCTCCAACATCCAGGAGATCAAGGCCCGCGGCGGCCTCGTGCTGGCCGTGGCCTCCAAAAGCGACCGCCGCGTCTCCCGGCTGGTCGACTGGCTGGTGCGCGTGCCCGACACCGACGAGTGCCTCTCGCCCATCCTCGCGGTCATTCCGCTCCAACTCCTGGCCTACCACGTGTCGGTGCGGCGGGGGCTGGACCCGGACCGCCCGCGGAACCTAGCCAAGAGCGTCACGGTGGAGTAGCCCGCACGCCCAGGCGGCGGCGGGGAGCGGGCGGATATGTCGAGGGCGCCTCCTCGGTCGCGCCGCCCATGAGCCGGTTGCGCTGTCAGCCTCATCAGCGGGCAGTCGATGACCCGGGCGGGGTGGATCGCGCGGAACCGGCGCCGGGAGGGCCTGTTTTTCCAGCGGCGGGGCTGATGGCTGGCGCGGGGAGCGGCAGCAGGGCCGCGAT
>JACQVU010000408.1 GCA_016209585.1 Planctomycetota bacterium | reverse complement strand
GGCGCTGGATTTCGCTGGTGGAGACCTGCGACGGAATGGCGTCCATGAGGGGCTTGTAGTCGCCCGTCCAGCGGCAACGGATCCGGGCGACGCCGGAGCGATCCTTGCGGATGGTGAGCTCCTCTTCGTACTCGAAGCACCCCGCGGCGACCAGCGCGAGGAGGAACGCCGCCGCGAGGAGCGCGGGGCGAGGGGCGCGGGCATGGATGGGTGGCGTGCGGAGTGTCATATTCATGGGGGTCAGCACTCGACGTGGCTGACGGCCAGCCCGCCGAGCGCGGTTTCCTTGTACTTGGTCTGCATGTCTTCGCCAGTGCGTTTCATGACGCGGATGACGCGGTCGAGCGATATCTGGTGCGCGCCGTTCTCCGTCACCAGCGCGATCTCGGAGGCTGACAGCGCCTTCACCGCGCCCATGGCGTTGCGTTCGATGCAGGGAATTTGCACCAGCCCGGCGATGGGGTCGCAGGTGAGGCCGAGCGAGTGCTCGATGGCGATCTCGGCCGCGTACTCGACGTGGCCGGGCGCGCCCCCGCGCAGTTCCGTCAACGCCGCCGCGGCCATGGCTGCGGCGCTGCCCACTTCTCCCATGCAACCCACCTCGGCCCCGGAGATGGAGGCGTGTTCCTTGATGATCATCCCGACCCCCGCGGCCGTGAAGAGCGCCCGCGCGATGGCCTCGTCGCCGGCGCCGAAAACCTCCCGCGCCACGCGCATCACGGCCGGAATCACCCCCGCCGCGCCGTTGGTCGGCGCCGTGACCACCCGGCCGCCGGCCGCGTTCTCTTCGTTCACCGCCAGCGCGTAGGTCTGCGCCAGCCGCACGGCGTGCAGGGGGGCTTCCTTCGGCTCCTTCAACGTCGCGCGGTGGAAGTGGCCCGCCCGGCGCGCGACCCGCAACCCGCCGGGAAGCAGCCCCTCGGCCTGGAGTCCGCTTTCGATGCAGGCGTCCATGGTACGCCAGATGGCGAGCATGCGCGCGATCACCTCTTGCTCCGGCGCGCCCGCGGCCGCCCGCTCGTTCGCGATGATCACCGCCGACAGCGGCGTCCCGGCCGCGAGCGCCAGCCCCAGCAGGTCCGCCATGGTGCTGAACGGCCGCGGCGGCACGCGCCCGCCCGCGCCCACCCCACCGGCGCCGTCGTCGTCGATGGGCCGCACGAACCCGCCGCCGATGGACTCATACGTCCGTTCCAGCAGCGGGGCGCCGCCCGCGTCCAGCGCCCGGAACACCAGCGTGTTGGGGTGGCCGGCCGGGCGCTCGCGCGTCTGAGCCACGATGACGCGTTCCGGATCGAAGGCCACCAGCCGCCCCGGCAGCGGCAGGCCGCCGGAGCGGTGGGCAAGGTCGGGCGCGGCCAGCACTTCCCCCGGCTCCGCCGTCGCCGGTTGCATGCCCAGCAGCCCGGCCGTCACGGCCAGGTGGGTGTGGTGGCTGCGGCCGGTGAGCGCCAGCGAGCCGTGGAGCGTGACGGTGACGCGCGCCACCGGCGCCGGCCCGCCGAGCGCCAGCAGCGCCTGGCGGAAGTCGAACGCGGCGCGCATCGGCCCGACGGTGTGCGACGACGACGGCCCGACGCCCACGCGATACATGTCGAACGCCGAAGTGACGATGGCTTTCACGGCTTCCTCCGGCCCTTCCACAGCGACACCGCCGCCGGGTAGGCAAGCAGCGCCACGGCGTTGCCGAAGAGCGCGCCGGTCACCAACCGCAGCGTGTTGTTGGACTCGCGCCAACCGAGCATCCCGGTGCCCCCGTCGAGCATGACGGCGCCGACCCCGAACACGATCCACGCCAGGTACCAGCGGCTTGGGTAGCGATCCAGCCGGCCGCGGAAGAACAGCGCCAGCACGGCCAACGTCAGCAGCAGCGCGGCGTAAGCGCCGGTGCAGCGGATGCAGACCGGGCATTGCCGGCCGAAGAGATGGAAACTTCGGGCCGGGTCCTGGTGGCAGACGTAGCCGCCGAGGCGCCAGAGGAGATCGTGCACGGGGTCAGGACTCCGGCGCGTAGCGGTAGAAGACCTCCAGCGACAGGAGCGCCAGCGCCGTGGTGTAGACCGGGTTCTGGTTCCACCGGCCGTCGTCCGGCCAGGAGCCGTCGGCGCGCTGCGCCGGCAGCAACTCCGTGAGCAGACGATGGCTCCATTGCGTCCAGAGCGCGGCGCGATCCTCCGGCCCGGTGGCCGCGTACCGGAACAGACCCAGGCTGGCGTAGTACCAGAGGTAGTAGTTCACCATCTTGACCGATTGATCGCCCGGCCCCGGCGCCCCCTCGTCGGCGCCAGCCATGTCGCCCTCATCGCCCGCCGGTCCACCGTGGGGACCACCGGCATGGCCGCCCGCGCGGTTGGCCGGCGTGGCTGGCGTGGCTGGCGTGGCTGCCGCCCCGTGTCCGGCCGGCGTGGCCGGCACGGCGGGCGCTCCCGGCGCTCCCGGCTTTTCCTTCTCCTTGTCTTTCTCTTTGTCTTTCACCTTGTCCTTGTCCGGTCGCGCCTCCAGTGCGGCGCGCGCGGGCGGTCCGGCGGGGGCGGGGCTGGCGGAGGCCGCGCGGGGGGCGGCGCTAACGACGCGAGTGAAGGGGGTGTCGGCCACCGCGCCGGCCTGCGCGCGCGACACGGCGGTGGTGACCTCGGGCGAGCCGTAGGACAAATGGTAGAAGCCGTCCACCGCGAGGCCGACGGCGGTCATGGTGAGGAGGTCCTTTTTCTTGCGGTAGTCGCCGTGGCGGTCGCCGTCGGTGGCGTAACCCACGCGGCCCAGGAACTCGGCCTGGTAGCCCGGCTTGTCGGGCGTGTGGGTGACGCGCCGGAGAAAGGAGAGACCGCTTTCCACCGCCGGTTCGGGCACGTTGGCGCCCGCGCGCCGGGCGGCGGAGAGCGCCAGCAGCGCCCAGCCGGTGACGGAGGTGTCGGCCACCTGGTCGGGGCGGCCGGAGCGGGGCAGGTAGCGCCAGCCGCCGCCGGCGAGGGTGGACTCGGCGAGGTGGTCGACGCAGCGCTGGAGAACGGGCCGCACGCGGGCGTCGCCGGATTCCAGGAGCGCGGCCTCGGCCAGCGCCAGGCAGAGGATCGCGTCGTTGTACATCTGGTGGCCCACGGGGTTCTTGGCTGCGCCGTCAGCCTCCACCTGGGAGAGCAGGTACGAAAGCCCGCCGCGCACGGTGTTCTGGCGCGGGCCGTTCGCCGAAGTCTCGCAATGGCCGTAGAAAGGCAGCAGCGCCAGCGCGGTGAAGACGGCCCGGTCGTCCCACGAGCCGTTCCGCGCCTGGCGCATCGCCAGCCACGAAAGCCCGGCGTCGACGCTCTTTTGCACGGCGCGCGCGTTCTCGGCGCCGCCGGCGTACTTCTTCAGCGCCTCGTCGCGCAGCGCGCCGCACCGCGTGGCGACCTCCCTCGGCAGCGGGCTGGCCTGGAAGCGGCACAACACCGGCGAGCGCGCCGTCCGCCGCCCGGCGCCGTCGTGGAAAGCAATATCCACCAGCACCGACACCTCGCCCGAGGTGATGGCCTCCTCGGCCTCCAGATCGAACGCCAACGGTTTCTTCTCCCCGCGGCTCAGCGTCTCAAAAGTCGCGGCCGACGGCGTGAAGCGATACTCGCCCGTCACCGTCAGCGGCGCGCCGGCGGCGTCAATAATCTGCGCCACCGGCGTGACCGACAGTTCCCGCGCCGGCGCTCCGCCGTTGTTGGCGGCGGTGAAGAGCAGACGCACTCCCTTCTGGCCGGGGCGCACGGAATCGGCGGAACTCTGGCCGCCGACCCATTCGAGACGCGCGGGAAGCGGGACCACCTCCACCACCACCGGCGGCGCGCCGCAGGAGGCCAGGCCGGCCTCCGTGGGGGTGAACAAGGCGCTGAACGACAACGACGCCGCCTCCGTCGCCTCCCCCGGCGTGGAATGGGTGAGCGTGGCGCTGCCGTCCGGCCCCGTCACGGCCGTCTTCCACGCCGCGCCCCCCAGCGACACGGCCACTGACTTCCCGGCCAGCGGCGCGCCGACGGCCAGCAGCGTGACTTTCAGCGACACGGCGTCGCCGGCCGTCACGCGCGCCGCGGCCGGGGCCAGCAGCAGCGCCGTGGGCGTCACCGGACGGGGCACCAGCCGCACGCTGACCGGCCCGCCGGTGGCGGCCTCGAACCGGCCCGGCGCGCCGGAGTAGGAGGCGGCGTAGACCACCGTCCGCTCGTCGCCATAGAAGGGCTGGGTCTCGTCGGCCGTCGTCGTCCCGCCGTCCGCCCCCATCTCCACGCTGCGCCAGTGTTTGCCGTCACGGCTGATCAGCGCCGCCGCGCCGACCAGCGGCGCGCCCGCGGCGGTCAGTTTCAGCGTCAGCCGCACGGGGTCGCCGCTTTGGACCACCGCGGCCTCCGCCGCGAGAACCAGGTCGGGCCGCTTCGGGTCGTTCCTCGGCGGGGTCGGCGGCGCCGCGGGCGTCGGGGGGTTGGGCGCGGGCGCGGGCTGCGCCGTGGTCGCGGACGGAGCCGGCGGCGTCGGGGCGACACGACGCTCGGCCTTCGGGATGTCGGTCGCGCCGCGCGCCGTGTTGGAGCGCACCGACTCGCCCTCTCCACGCGCGGCCGTGGCGGTGACGGCGTACCAGTACACGCTTCCCGGCGCCAGACCGGGGTCGCGCCACGAACGCGCCGCGAGCGGCAGCGTGGTCACCCGCGCCAAGTCGGCGGGCGGGGCGGCCCCGCCGGACTTGTCGCCGACGCCGCGGTAGACGGCGAAGCCGGCGGCGCGCGCGCCGTCGTGCTTCCAGGCGATCTCCAGTTCATAGGGAGAGTTCCCCGCCGCCCCCGGCCCGGGCACGTTGCGCGCCACCAATCCGCCGGGCGCCTCCGGCGGCGGCGCGGGGCGCGGGTCGGCCGTCACGCGCAGCGCGGAACTCTCGGCGGCGGTGACGGTCTTGTCTCCCTTGAATCGCGCGACGAAAACGCACTCGCGCCGCGCCGGCAGGTCTTCGGGAACCGGGTAGATCAGCGTGGCGTGCCCCGATCCATCCGTGCGGGCCGCGAGCCGCGTGCCGTCCACCTCCACCTCCACCTCCACCGTCGCCTCCGCCAGCGGCCGGCCGGAGGCGGAGAGGGAGATATCCAGCCGGATCGGGCCGGGCGCGGTGACGGCGGCCTCGCGCGCCGTCAGCGTCACCTGCGCGGGCGCGGGCGGTGGGGACGACGCGGTGGTGGCCGAGGCGCGGTTGGAGGTCGCGGACTCGCCGGCGTCGTTGTAGGCCACCACTTGGTAATGGTACGTGGCGCCCGGTTCCAGGCTGGCGTCGAGGCAGGAGTTGATGTCGGCGGGGACCGTGCGGAGCGGCGCGAACGCCTTCCCGTCACGCGAGCGGTGAACCACGAAGCCGGTTTCGTTCGACGAGAGGTCGCGCCACGACACACGCAACGAGGTCTCCGAAGCGCGCCCGCCGTCGAGCACCGCGCTCGCCACGCACTCCCCCGGCGCCGACGGGGGGGTCGGGCGTGGGGAGACGGCGATGTCGACCGCGGCTTCCGACGGCAGGAACTCCGCGATGCCCCGGAAGACCACGCGCAGCGCCAGCCGCTGGGTGGCGGGGGGCGTGGGGGCGGTGAGAGCGAGGCGCGCGGCGCCGGCGCCGTCGGTCAGCACGGTGGCCCACGGCCCCTCGCCGAAGCGATGGTGCAGGGTGTAGCCGGGCATCGGCCGGCCCTGCTCGTCGCGGAGCAGGGCGTCAGCGGTGAGGGCTTCGCCGGCGGCGGCGGACTTGGGCGCGCCGACGATCTCCAGGCGGGTCGCCGTCTTTTGCGGCTCGCGCCCGGTGACGGCGGATCGTTCGTCGAGGGTCTGGGCGCGGCCGACGCCGTTCAACGCGGCCACCACGTAGGCGTACGAGGTTCCGGGCGAGAGGCCGCGGTCCACGAACGAGGTCACGTTGGGCGGCGTCCGCCCCGCCTCCAGCAGCGGCCCCGGCGGCTGGCGGCGAAGGATGATGAAGGCCTCTTCGTCGGAAGACTCATCGCGCCAGAGCACTTCCAGGCGGTCGGCGGCGGCCTGGCCGGGGGTATCGAACAGGTTGCGCACCTCGCCCCACGAGGGCGCGGCGGGCGGCGTCGGTTGCGGCCCCTGGGCTGGCAGCGTCAGGGGCGCCACCACCACCTCTCCCGGGCCGCCGCGCACCCGGTCGTTGCGGGTCAGGCGGGTGGTGTTGTCGTCCAGCGTCACCACGGTGAACCGGACGACCCCGTCCGCCCGCCACTGCGCCAACTTGAAGACAAAGTCGCCGCCTTCCGGCAGCGCGTTGAAAATGGGCGCGTCGTGCCCCTCGATGAGCGCGAAGACCGCCATCCGCGAGAGCGGCCAACCCGGGGCGATCACCTTCCCCACCACCGTCGTCTCCGGCACAGCCGCCGGCGGGGGCGCGTGGCGGCCATGTTTCTTTTCATGCAGGAGGATGTCGCGCACGTCGTCGAGCCTGACGAAGCCGCACCCGGCGACGATCACCGTCGTCACGACGAGCGCCAGGAGCCAAAACACGAACGGGAACTTGTGATCGCGCGGCCGCATACGCCTGGCCTCTAGTTCGGACGCCAACTTGCCCCGACGGGCTGTCGTCACGATGCGCTTGCTCGCCCCCTCCGCGCGTCGCCCAAGCCCGGCGGCTGACGTTACCACAACCGCCCCGACGGGTAAATTCCCCCTCCGGCTCTCGGGTGCAGTTCGATCTTGTGCGCGCCTCGATACCGCCGCCCGATGCTCCGTGGTGAATGCACGCGGGCGAATAGGGTACAATCCCCGTGGGATCTTGGGGCGGCGTCCGCCCAGCCGTCGCTCCGCGGGTCGGGCTGGTTGGGCGCGGGTGCGAAGGGACGCTTTCTTGTGAGGCCGACGATGGCGCGCGTGACCCTCATTCCGTTCGTGTGGCCAGCCGTGGCGGTGGCGCTGGTTCTTGGGGCGTGTGGCGCCGTCCACGGGGAGGAGCCGGCCGGAGCGCCGGGGGGCGGCGCGGCGCCGATGGACGAGGGGCGCCTGGCCCAGGCGCGGGACCTCTTTCTGCGCGCGGCGTCGCGGTACGATTCCGATCGCCGCTCGGCGTTAAGGGAACTGGCCGGCAAGACCTACGCGGCCGAACTTCGGGCGCTGCTTCCGGGGATGCTGCGGGCGACCGACCGGGCGACGCGGCGCGCGGCGGTCGAGGCGCTGGGGCGCTCTGACGACAAAACGATTCTTCAAGGGCTGAGTGACGCTTCCTTCGAGCAGACCATCCTGGCGCTGACCCGCGACGAGGACACGGTGGTGGCCACCGAGGCGCGGCGGTTGGCGCTGGAGATGGTGAACGGGCATCCGGCGATGCTGGAGCGACTGCTGGCGCACGAGGTGTTGGGATCGCCGGAGGATGACGGCGCGTTCGAGGCCGCGTTGCGACAGGCGGGGCTTTTCGACATCGTGGCGCAGCAGGTGGCGAAAGCGATCAGCGACAAGTTGAGCGCCTCGCCGGTGGGCGGGTACTACGACGGCCAGTTCGCGGTGGCGGCCAGGTATGGCCGGGCCTCGGCCATCGCCCTCGGTCAACTGGCGCGAGGGCAAACCACCGCGGGACGTTTCGCCGCCAGCCGGGGAGAAACGGCGTATCTCGACGCGCTGGGCGACTTCGCCGACGCGCCGCGGGTCACGGAGGCGGACCGTGCCACCGCCCGCCGCGCGCTGATCGCCATTCGCGACTCGTGGCTGGCCGCCGCCAACGACGAACGGCTTTCGGCGGAGCGGCCGGACGTGCGCGCCCTGGCGCTTTCGCTGCACCGGCTGGGCGAGCCGGAGATGCTGCGCGAGGCCATCGTGGAACTGGAGGTGGCGCAGCAGAGCCGGGGCGACACCTACCTCTACTTCGAGGTGGCGCGGCTCCTGTGCCGCGACGATCAGCCGGAGCGGGCGGTCGACCAATACCGGGCGTACGCGCAGCAAGTGCTCAAGCAGGCGAGCGCCAACGCCAACCGTGGTGTTCCCGGGGGTGGAGGCGGGGTCGGCGTCGCCGCGGCCACGCGCGGCGTGCTCGCCGGAACCTATTACAACGTCGCGTGTGTCTTTTCGAAGGCGAACCGGGTTGACGAGGGGCTGCGTTATCTGCGCCGCGCGATCTGCGAAGGGTACGGGCGGAACAGCGGGAGCGGCGCGTCGGAATTCGCCTGGTTGAAAGAGGACGGCGACCTGGAAGCGCTGCGGAAGACCAACGCCTACGCCGTCATCATCGGCTACCTTGACCTCTACTACTCGAATCGCTCGCTGATCACCCAGCAGATGGAAGACGACGCCATTGGCAAGGAGTGCGCCGAGCCTTTCACCATGGAGAACCTCACGGCCCGCGCTTCCGGCGACGCCAAGTCACCCGGTGTGCGGGGCGCCGACGCGGGCCACGTCGTGGCGGCCGCGGCCGCGGCCAGAGACGCGCTGGCGGCCTTCGCGAGCGGTCAACCGGTCTCCCCCGCGCCGGGCGGTCAGGCGCCTGACCGTCCGGGCGGGGCGGCGGAGCCGGACGTCCCGGCCACGGGCGAGGAAGACGGGGCCGCAGCGGACCAGCGGCTCCAGGAGTTGCAGGAACGGCTCCGGCGGCTCATTCAGGGGCTGAACGAGGGGCGCAAGTGACCGGCGCGGGGCGGGCAGCGGCTGCGCGGGAAGCGCGCGCGGGGTTCGCCGCGATGGCGGCGGCCCTGTTCGCACTCGGCGCGGCGGCCGGGTGCGGGTCGGCGCCGCGCGCCGCGGCCGAGGCGTTTTTCGCCGCCGCCGGGTCGGACGGCGACGCCCTGCTGCGACGCCTGTCGGCTGAGCGGGCAGCCGCGGTGACCGCCGCCGGCGGGGAAGAGCGCGAGAGTTTCTTTCGCGGCGCGCGCGCCGTGTTCGGGGGCGCGGGCTGCGCGGTGCTGGCGGAGGATGAGACCTCCGCGGCCGACAGCCACACCCGCGTGCTGGTGGCCACGTCGGCGCCCGGCTGGACACAGCCCGTTGTCCTCTACATGACGCGCGAAGGCTCGCCACCGGACTGGCGGGTGGACGCCTGGGCGGCGTTCGAGCCTCGGGAGGACACCGGCGCCGCGATCTTCGACGAACTGCTGGCGGTCGTGGCGCGCGATCCTCCCCCGCGCGAGCGGTTCTACGGTATCCTCTCCGCGCGCATGCTGCATTCGCTCGGCGAGCGTCTGCCGCCGGGCGCGGGGTTGTCGGGGACGATAGAGGCTCTGCGCGCGCTTTTCGCCGCCTACGACGCCCGCACGACACGCTTCCACGACGGGGCGCTCACCATCGTCCTCGAACCCAACCCCGGCGCCGCGCCGGCCGGCGCGACCCCGTTCACCAGGACGATGCGGCTCCGCCAGGAGAGCGACCCCCTGGCGCGCGGCTCGCCCGCCGAGGGGCTGCTCGCCTGGCGCCTCGACGACCCGGAGTGGCTCGCCGGCCGGCCATCCCCGGCCCCCCGATGAACGTCGTCCAAGTCTTCGCGCCTTCCGCGTCTGGGCGTGAGCCATCCGCGTGCGTCGCCCGGGCATGGCTGCTCGCCGCCGGCCTTGCGCTGGCGGGCGGGTGCTTCGGCGACTTCACTTACCCGCCGGCGATGTACGACGTGGAGGATGACAAAGAGTACGCGCCCACCTCGACGCCCCAGACGCCGGTGGACGCGCTGGCCCGCGTCTGCCGGGAAGGGCGCGCGCAGGAACTGAACAAGGTGCTCTCCTCCAGCCTCCTGGCGCGGCTGCCCGACGCCCTCCCCGCGGGATCGACCGCGGCCGACGCCTCCCCACGGGCCGCGGCCTTCCTCCGCTGGCGGGAGTTGTTTCGTGACTACCTGTACACCATGCCCAGCCTGCCCGTGGTCGCCGAGCGGTGGGGGGAACCGCTTCCGAACAACCCCGGAGGCTACGAAGCGTTCGACACCTTCCTGGTCTCCTTCGCGCCTTTCGAGACCGGCGCGGGCCACGCCGTGCAGTGGCGCGCCGGCGTGCTCTTCCGCGAGGGGCGCTGGCTCCTGGATGGGTTCGACCCCTCTCCGGGCGAACCGCCGCCCGCGGACGCCGTGGCCAGCGTCCGGTTTCTCGCCGACGCCTGCGGCCGGCGCGACCGCTACGCGGTGGCCGCGCTGACGCGGCGGGCGGCCGGCGAGCAGCCCTCCCCGGCCGCGACGTGGCTCGGCGGCCTGATCGCCCCGGCCGAGGGCGGGCCATCGGCCGAGGAAACCCTCGCCCGTCTCGCCGAGGCCGCGGGGCGCGTGCGCGTGATCTCGGTCGGCCCGGAGAAGAAAGACCTGGAGGCCGGCACGTCGGAACAGGAGGTCACCGTGAGCCTCGCCCCGCCGGGCGGAGGGAGCGGAGTCGGCGAACCGTTCCCGGTCCTGCTGGCATGGGAGCCGGAGAAGCCGGACCCGAACGTCCCGGAGTCTGAGGCGCGGGACAAGCCCCCAAGAAACCCGAACGCGCCGGAACCGGACAAGGTCTATCGACTGGCGAGCCCTGACTTCCTCGACTGGCTCGCGCGCGCGGCCTCCGGAGAGCCATGAGCGGGCGCGCGCCGTCCGTGGTGGTCGCGGGGCAGCCGCGCGACGTCGAGCACGGCCACGCGGCTGAGACCGCGAAGGCGACGCCGCCCCCAGCCGCCGCGCC
>JACQVU010000415.1 GCA_016209585.1 Planctomycetota bacterium | reverse complement strand
GGGCCCGGCGCGCGGCCAGGTGGGGCCACCAGCCGCGCGCCAGGGGAAGGGAGTCAAGGTCGGCGGCCTTGATCCCCCCGGCGTTCAGCGTGACGGGCGGCGGGGGGGCGACGTGGCGTGGGAGGAGGAGGAAGCGCACGGTGAAAGAGGGCGCGGGAGCGAGCGCGCCGCCGCGCCGTCGCCCCGCCGGGGCTTCATCGCGGGAGGGTGAGGGGATTGCGCGAGTCGGTGGCCACGCGGGCGAAGAGCGCGGCGAGGCTCTCGACATGATGTTCCATCGCCAGGGGCGCGCCGGCCGCGAGCGCTCCGCGGGAGAGAGCGGCGCGCCGGTTGTCGTCGGCGATCAGCGTCGCCAGCCGGTCGGCCAGGAGGTCGATGTCGTGGTGGGTGGGGATGGCGTGGCCGGCGACGCCCTCCGGAACCAGTTCGCCCGCGCCGTTGGTGGCGGTGGTGACCACCGGCAGTCCGCAGGCGAGGGCCTCCATGCAGGCCAGGGAGCAGGGGTCATACCAGGAGGGGAGGACGAAGAGGTCGGCCGCGGCGTAGAGCGCCTCCATGCGCTCCATCGCGCCGAGGAAGTGCGTCCGCCCCGCGAAACCGAAGCGGGCCGCGCGGTCGAGCAGGCGGTAGGCGTCGCCTTTCTTGTCGCGGCCGGCCACGAAGAGCGCCGCGCGCTCCCGCGCCGGCCGCGGCACGGCGCCCAGCGCCTCGATCAGTTCGTACAGTCCCTTGCGGCGAAAGTTGTGGCCGGCGAAGAGCAGGGCGACGTCGGTGTGGCCCAGGCGCAGTCGCGCGCGCGTGGCCTCCCGATACCGGGAGCGGGCGTCGGCGTTGAACCGCGCGCCGTCCACGCCACCGGGAATCACCGAGACGCTCCCCGGATCGAGACCGTGCGCGGCGATCGCCTGCCGGCGACAGAGATGAGAGTTGGCCACCACGTGCCGCTGGTTGCCGGGCCTCAGCATGGCGCGTTCCAGGGCGAGCATGGCGCGGTGGCGCGGCGTGACCATCTTGAGCCACCGCGCCGGCGGGAACGGGGTCTGGATGCGCAACCACTCGCCGTGCAGGCCGTCGCCGATGCGGGCCACGTCCTGCGGTCCGAAGGGCGAAAGGCCATACACAATATCGTATTCGGCGCGCGCCAGGTGGGTCGCCACCGCCGCCGCGAAGGCCAGGTTCTTCACGGCGGAGGTGGGGCGGGGCAGGTCGACGCGGTGAACGCGCTGTTCCCCCAGCAGCCTCGTGAGGGAGGGGTCAAGTCGCGCGGCGAGCACGGAAACGTCGTCCCCTCGCGCGCGCAGGGCGCACGTCACGCCGTAGGCATATTGCTCCGCCCCGCCGCGGCCGGGAGCGAGCTCCATTCGGACCAGAAGGATGCGCATTACAAGAAAGCCGATTTTTTCGTTGTCGCGCTTGATTCGGGCGCGTCATGTCCGTATATTTCCGCCCCGGTTGGAAGACCGGTTGGGAGTTCAGCGGACTGATTTCTGTAACTCCTTGCCGAGAAAGGTGTTGTGGCGTTTGCTGGCCTGACACCGCGTGATCCTAACATGAGACGCGCGGGCAACCAAGGCCGGCGGTGGGGAGAAACTGGGGCGCGAGACGGCGGCTGGCCTTCGTGGTCTCGCCGGAATTGTTTCAATTCGATCCTGGAATCGTCCGAAAACCCCTTGGGGCACGGGCTTCGGGGCCAAGCCCAAAGGGGGAGCCTGACAGACGCCGGAAAACAGGGAAAGACCAGATCTCGGGGTGGTGTGCCGAGAGAGGCGTTCTTCGGTGGTTGGAAAAAGGAGTGAACCAATGCATGTCCACGGTCGGGTGATGCGGTGCGTGTTCGTCGCGGCGGCCTTGCTGGCCGGCGCGGCTGGGGCAAGTTTCGCCGATGAAACCGAACTTCAGGCGCGGGTCGACGCCCTGGAGAAGAAACTGGCGCGGCAGGAGGCTCGCATGGAGCGCCAGGAGGCTCGGAGCGATCAGTTCTCCGCGAACCCCTTCGACTCGTTGGAGGTGAAATTCGGCGGCTACGTGTCGTCCGAATACACCTGGGCCCGGCTGGGCGGGGAGAACCAGTTCACGGTGAGCACCGCTGAACTGCGGATCACCACCGACTTCGCCGACGCCGCCAACGGCCGCCTGGAACTGCGCTGGGACGGAAACGCCACCACCTCCGGCTCGTTCGTCGACCAGGGCTACGCCCAACTCTCGCTCAAGCGGTGGTTCAACCAGTGGGACCTTGGCGACTACATCCCGGGCGACGACCTCTACCTCGGCATGGGCAAGCGTGACTCCGGCCACGGCTGGGAGGTCAACGACCCCATCGACCGCTGGACCATCACCAACACCTACGTGCAGCGGCTGGCGGTGCCGTCGCGCTACGTGGGCGCGTGGGCCGGGTGGAAGAACGAGTGGGTGGGGCTGGAGGGATTCGTGGCCAACGGCCTCGAGATCAACACCGAGAACAACCGCGAGAAGTCGTTCGGCGGCAGTTTCACGCTGACCCCCTGGCGTGAGGGAACGGACGACATCATCATCATCACGAACACCGCGTGGATCGGCAACGAACAGGCCGATTCCACCACCAACCACTCCGGCGTCACGGCGGCCACCGGCACGCGCGTGGCCGCGCCGAGCGGCGACAAGTTTTCGATGTGGTCCCCCTCCGCCACCATCGACCTGAAGGGCACGGGGACGGAGTTCGTGAAGGGCTTCGCCTTCGGCGGCGACTACTGCTCCGGGAACCAGTCTGGCCCGTTCGCGCTGCGCGGCACCAACAAGGGCGACTTCCAGTTCGACGGCGCCACCATCGACGCCAAATACCGCATCGGCGAGATCTGGCCGGCCGCGCACGATCTGGAGGTCGTCTACCGCTACTCCTACTTCGACGACGAGGACGGCGCGGTGACCGGCGTCTTCCCCCCGCCGTTCGGAACCTTCACCTCCACGCCGCCCGCGGGCGGCGGCCGCGCCGGGCTGGGCAGCGGGCAGTTCCTGCGGTCGCACACGGTGGCGACGTCCTACGCGTTCACGCGGCACTTCAAGTTGTCGGCCGAGTGGAAGCGTGACCGCACCGACGTGCGGGGCGGGCTGGTCAACGCCGGCATCATCCAGAAGGGCGGCGCGGAGACCAACCAGCGCACCAACGACACCGTCTCCATCCGGGTGCTCTTCTCCTTCTGACGTTGAGCCGGGGGCGCGCCGACGCGTCGCGGCCCTCGGCGCCAGGACGCAACAAGTAAGGCGGGCGGCCCGCTGGTTCGGGCCGCCCGCTCTGTTTTTGGGTGTTGGGTGCTGGGTGCTGGGTGTTGGGGGCGAGGTGAGAGGCGCCAGGTGCTGGGTGCTGGGTTCCATCACCCAACACCTAACACACAGCGCGGCTTCGGCCGCAACCAAACCG
>JACQVU010000414.1 GCA_016209585.1 Planctomycetota bacterium | reverse complement strand
GAGAAGACCGGCTGCAACGGTATGTGCCACAAGGAAGTTCTGGTCGACATCGTTAAGCCCGGCCGACCGCTTATCACTTATGGTCGGGTGACCCCTGCCTTGGTGCCATCTCTGGTCGAGCAGTGCATCGTCGGCGATGGGACGCTACCCGAGCATGCCGTGGCCGTGGCGGGCGACGCGGCGGTCGACGGCATTCCCACGTACGGCGAGCTGCCTTTCTTCAGGGGGCAGCACCGCATCGTGATGCAGCATTGGGGGCTGATCGACCCCGACAGCATCGACGACTACATCGCCAACAGCGGGTACAGCGCTTTTGCCAAGGCGCTGTTCGAGATGAAGCCAGAGGAAATCATTGCCGAGATGAAGACGTCCGACCTGATGGGCCGCGGTGGCGCGGCCTTTCCTGCGGGCGTCAAGTGGGAGTCCTGCCGTAAGGCAAAAGGCTATCCCAAGTACGTGATCTGCAACGGCGAAGAAGGCGAGCCCGGCATCTACAAGGATCGGCGCCTGATGGAGGCGAACCCGCACAGCGTCATAGAGGGTATGCTTATTGCGGCGGTTGCCATCGGCTCGGATCAGGGGTATTTCTATATCGGCGGCGAGCATCTTCTGGCCGTTGAGCGCGTGGAGCGGGCGCTCCATCAGGCGCGGGAATACGGCTTGCTGGGCAAGGGCATTTTGGGCTCGGAGTTCTCGTTCAAGCTGACGGTGCGCAAAGGCGCCGGGTCGTACGCCGCTGGTGAGTCGTCGGCCTTGATGTCGTCGATCGAGGGCAGGCGGGCTATGCCGCGCGTCAAGCTGGTTCGGTCGGCGGAACGGGGCCTCTGGATGAAGCCCACTTCGATGAATAACGTCGAGACCTACGCCAACGTCGCCAGCATCATCAACAACGGCGGAGCGTGGTACGCCGGTATCGGGACCGAAAAAGGCAAGGGCACGAAGATCTTCGCGTTGCACGGCAACATCGCCAATACCGGTCTGGTCGAGGTACCCATTGGCACTACCCTGCGCCGCCTGATCTACGACCTGGGCGGTGGCATTCCTGGCGGCAAGCGGTTCAAGGCGGCGCAGCCCGGTGGGCCGTCTGGCGGATGTCTACCGGCGTCGCTGCTGGACATTCCGATGGATTTCGACCCGCTCGAGGAAGTAGGCTCGACAATGGGCTCCGGTGGACTCGTGGTGATGGACGAGGACGTCTGCATCATCGACATGGCGAAGTTCTTCCTGGACTTCGACCAGCGCGAGTCATGCGGCCGCTGCACGTCCTGCCGGATCGGGACGCAGCGCCTGTACGATATCCTGGACGCCATTAGCATCGGCGAGGGCGATCCGAGGGACCTGGAGATGCTCGATGTACTGGGCGAGGTGACGCGCGAGGCGAGCCTCTGCGGCCTTGGCCAGGCGGCCGCGTTGTTCGCGCTCAGCACAGTGCGCCACTTCCCGGAGGAATACCGGGCGCACATCGAAGACAAGCGCTGTCCGGCAAACGTGTGTCGCCACCTCTCGGCGACAAGTGCAAGGGAGTCTGAACCAGCGCTCGCGTAGGGTGCAAATCCTGGTAGGCGCGGTTCGCGTTTTTTCTCAAGTTCTATTGTAGAAAACCCGAAGAGGGGATGACGTTTGAAGGTGCGCGGGTTGGCGCCCGCGTTGCCGATGTGTCGGCATCGGCGCGTCGGACCGAGCGCGGTTGGGGTGAGGATGCCCCGGCCGCGCGGCTGGCGGCGTTGAAGAGAGCAGCCGGACCCGACTGGTCTCTTTCGACGGGCGCCGTCGGTCGGATGTCGCGAGGCAGGGCGAACGGATTCGCCTGATGGGCCTTCGTATCAACACCAACACCGCCTCTCCGCAGGTCCTTCTCGGCCTGCGCGCGGCGGAGGCGACGCGCGCCCAGTCGCTGGAGCGCCTCTCCACCGGTCTTCGCATCAACCGCGCCGCGGACGACCCCGCCGGGCTGGTGGTCAGCGAGCAGTTGCGCGCGCAGGTGGCGGGCCTGGCCGAAACGGTGCGGGCCAACCAGGGAGCGGTGAACCTCATCCGCACGACCGAGGCCGCCCTGGAGGAGGTCAGCCGCCTGCTCGTCGGCATGCGGGAGTCGACGCTGCTGGCGCTCAACACCGGCGCCGCGCCGCCCGAACAGGTGGCGGCGGAGCAGGCCGCGGTGGATCGCGCCGTGAACGCCATCGACCGCATCGCGGCCACCACCCGCTTCGCCGGCGTCACGTTGCTGGGCGGGGCGCACGCCATTGAGACGGAGTCCACCACCGGCATTCTCCGCGCCGACGTGCGCTCGGCCGCGTTCAGCGGGTCGGGAACGGAGACGTTCACGGTGCGGGTGGTGCAGAGCGCCGCCCGCGCCGCGCTGGACATCGGAGCGAACGCCTCCGGCGCGCTGCAACTGCGCGTCGTTGGCCTCAAGGGGGCGACGGTGCTGGATTTTGACGGCGCGGCAACGCGGGACGAAGTGGCCGAGGCCGTCAACCGCGTGCGCGACGAGACGGGCGTCTTCGCCGAGTCGGGGCAGGTCAAGAGTGAAGAGTACGGGTCGGCGGCCTTCGCTCGCGTGGAGGTCGTCTCCGGCGAGAACTACTCCGGCGCGGCCGACGGATTGGCCTTTGGCCGCGACGTGATCGCCCAGGTGGCCGGCGCGGCCGCCGTCGGCCGCGGGCTGAAGGCCGCGGTCGCCTCCTCCGCGCTCGACGCCGATCTTTACTTTTCCCCCTCCGCCTCCGGCGCGCAGACGCTGCGCATCACCCGTCACAGCATCACGCTGCGACCGGCGGAGGGGGCGGCGCAGGTGACCATCGGCCTGCCGAGCGTGGCCGCCAACCGCCTGGGCGCGGTGAGCGAGACCAGCCGCACGCTGCCGGGAGAGGAAACGGCGGCGTCGCCGACCAACGCCGGCTCGATCAGCGGGCCGGGCGAGGGCACGGCGATGCTCACCATCGACCGGGTTCCTGCTTCGCTCAACGGCGCCACCAGCGCGGCCATTCTGCTGACGCCCACCTCCGGCTTCAGCGTCGACTTCGAGTACGCCAACACGGGCAAGGGCGACATCGACACGGCCACGCTGAACGTGACGTCGAACGTGTCCATCGGGGGCTACGCGGCCGGCGCCAACCTGGCCGCGCTGTTCGCCTTCTCCGGCGCGGGGGAGAGCGGCGCGGCCCGCGCCACCATCGGGGTCGGCAACGCCTTTCCAGCCGGGTCGGCGACGGTCACGGCGTCGATATCGGACACCACCGGCGACCTGGTCGCCGAGCGCACCTACACCTTCTCGGTGCGCAACGCCGCCGCGGCCGACCTGCCCTTCGAGGGCGGCCAGAGTTTCCGGCTGGTCTACGACCGCGATCAGGTGAACATCGTGCCCGACGCCGGGCAGAGCGACGGCACGGTGGTGACGGCTGGCGCGGACGGCGAGAGCGACTTCCGCGAGGACCTGCGCCTCTACGGCCTGCGCGGCGACACCCAGGCCGGCGCCGACGCCCAGGCCGAGGCCGCCGTGAAGTCCGCGATCCTCAATCGCATGAACCTCTTGTACAACGGCGTCAACATCGCCTTCACCGAGACCACCCAGGCGCAGGTGACGGCCGACTTCGCCGGAACCTCCTTCTACGCCTACGGCGCGGGGCCGGGCTACTCGGCGATCGCCGTCGGTGGCAAGCCGGTCTCATCGGGCGTGCTGGAAGACACCGGCGCGACCATCGGCCGCGCGCAGTTCGATCCGGGGCCGAACACGCTGGAGAACGACGACACCGTCTCCAACCTCGGCATTTTCCTCACCCGCATCTTCGAGTTGGCCGGCGCCACCTCCGACTTCACGCCGCTCTCCCCGGCGCTGGGCGGCACGCCGCTGGGCCAGTCGATTTACAACGACGACGACCTCCTGACCAACGGCGCCGGCGGCGACCTCGACCGGCAGGCGCGGCTCGACGCCATCAACACCGCCATTGACTCGGTGGCGAAACAGGCTTCGGCCGTGCTGGCGCACGAGGTCGGCCACTCGCTGGGGCTGGTGCCCGACGGCGCGCCGCCCCAGGGCTTCTTCGGCGGCTCCGCGCTCTTCTCCGGCTCCACCAGCGGCCACCTCCGCTATACCACCGACCCCGCCCTGGTCAACGTCATGAACCCGGCTTCGTCCACGGCTGACCGCAAGTCGGCGCAACTCAACTTCGGGCCGCTGGACATCGCCTACCTGCGCGGGCAACTGCTGTACGACCCCTCGCTCACCGAGGGCGTGGCGCCGCTCATCGCCTCTTCCTACGCCAACAACGAGCGCGCCGGCGTCGATTGGTCGCCGCCGCTGGCCGCAGCCGCGGCCGGGCAGGCCTCGGTGGCCGGGAAAACGCTGCAAACCGCCCTGGCCGACGGCACGCTCGGCTCGCTGGTCACCGTGGTGTCCGGGGGAAACAACTCGCTGGAGGTCGACCCCGCCGGCGCGCTCACCATCATCGACCTGGCCATGGACCAAGTCTCCGCCACCCGCGCCTACCTGGGCAGCGTGGAGGGGAAACTGCTGGCGAGCCTGATCGCCTCACAAAGCGTCCACCTCGTGAACCTCACCCGGACCGAGTCGACCATCCGCGACCTCGACTTCGCCGCCGAAACCGCCGCCTTGGCGCGTGCCCAGGTGCTCGGCGCGGCCGGCGTCAGCCTCCTGCGCCAGGCCAACGCCCAGGGCGCGACACTGCTCCAGTTGCTGCGCTGACCATCCGCCGGCCACCGCTGAACGGCGCGCCGCTACCAGACGCGGTCCAGGGCGAGCAGTGTGCGCGCCTCCTCCACCGTGGCGGGGCGGCGGCCGATGTCGCGCACCAAGCGCGCGGCCTTTTCCACCAGTTCGCCGTTGGAGCGCGCCATCACGCCCTCTTGCAGATAGAAGTTGTCTTCCAGGCCGACGCGGGCGTTGCCGCCCAACACGATGGCGGTGGCCACGAGCCGCCACTGGTCATGCGACAGACCGATGACCTGCCAGTTGGCGTCGGGCGGCAGGAGGCGCACCTGGCTCATGATCGTTTCCGGCGTGGCCGGGATGCCGCCCAGAACGCCCATCACCAGCGAGAAGAGGATGGGGTGTTTCAAAAGGCCCATCTCGACGAGCGGGCGGATGTTGCCGACGTGTCCGGCGTCGAAACACTCCAGTTCCGGCCGCACGCCGGCGTCGCGCATGCCCTCCAGGAAGCGGATGATGTCTTTGAAGGGGTTCAGGAAGACCATCTCGAAGACGAACTGTTTGCGGGCGCTGGAGAACTTGGCGTAGTTCATCGACCCCATGTTGAGCGCCGCGATGGCCGGCTTCACCTCCGGCCGGATCACGTGCTCGATGCGCCCCTCCACCGGCCCCGGCCCGCCCGTCGACCAGTTGATGATGATGGGGCAGCGCCGCTCCACCTCCACCCGGATGCGGCGGTAGACCTCGGGGTCGAACGTCATCGCGCCCGTCTCCGGGTCGCGCGCATGGATGTGCGCCACCGCCGCGCCGGCGTCGTGGGCGCGGCGGGCCTCCTCGGCGATCTCCTCCGGCGTGTAGGGAATCGCCGCGCACTGCGCGCGGTTGGCCAGCACCCCCGTGAGCGCGGCGGTGATCACGCACGGGGCGTCGGTGTCGGACATGGGCGAACGGCCTCCTCGCCGGCTACGGTTCGCGCGCCAGACTATCCCATTCCCCCCGTGTCGCGCCACCAGCGCGGATGCGGAGGGCGCGGATTCATCTTGTACGAAGGGATCATGTCACCGAGTACCCCTCTCCTCCTGGGAGAGGGTCGGGCGCGAAAGCCGCTGAGGAACCCAGGAAGCCAGACGCCGGAGTGAGAACGGGAGATGGGGAGATGGGGAAAAGAGTGAGAAGGGCGGGCAAGGCGCGAAGGCGGAGTCTCACACGAAGGCACGAAGGCGCGAAGGCGCGAAAGGGTTTTCATGTCTGCTCTTCTTTGCGCCTTTGTGCCTTTGCGTGAGTTTCCGCGCTGCTCCGCTCTGTTCTGATTGGCTTCTTCGTGCCTTCGTGTGACTTTCTGCTCTTCTTGGCGCCTTTGCGTCTTTGCGTGAGACTTCTCCGTGTCTCCGTGTTTTTTCCCGCGACCAACCGCCACGGTCCCGCCGAGAGACCCTCGACCGCATGCCCGATTCCCCGCCGCTGTCGCCGAGCCGGTTGCGCTGTCAGCCTCATCAGCGGGCAGTCGATGACCCGGGCGGGGTGGATCGCGCGGAACCGGCGCCGGGAGGGCCTGTTTTTCCAGCGGCGGGGCTGATGGCTGGCGCGGGGAGCGGCAGCAGGGCCGCGAT
>JACQVU010000007.1 GCA_016209585.1 Planctomycetota bacterium | reverse complement strand
GAAATCGACCTCGATTACGTCGAGGCCCTGGAGTACGGCATGCCCCCGGCCGGCGGGCTGGGCGTGGGCATCGATCGCCTGGTCATGCTGCTCACGGATCGCGCCAGCATCCGCGACGTGATCCTCTTCCCCACGCTGCGCCGGACGTAGCCTGGGTTTTTCACCGCAGGGGCGCGGAGGACGCGGAGTGTTCCTGGTGGTTGCAGCACCACGCGCGTTTGTGAACTTCGATGGCTGGCCCGATGATTCGTGTTGTCAGTTCCTCTATGTCGTCTTTCTCCGCGTCCTCTGCGCCTCCGCGGTGAGGAAAGCGGGCTATGGCGGCGGGTGAAAGAGGCTGGCCCGCAGGTCAGCCGCCGCCGCCGCCAGCACGCGGACGGCCCGGAAGAGGCGAAGCCGCGCCGGGGGCCGGGCGCGGCGATGCAGGCCAAAAGTCTCCCGCAGGACCTTCGCGCCGGGGAAGAGCGTCTCGGCCATCAATCGGGCGCGCAGGGGCAGCGAGCGCGCCGCCAGCACGGTCAGAATGTCTCCCCCGCGCGCCAGAGGCCGCGACGCCGCCCGGTGAACGACGAAGCGCGCCAGGCCGGCGGGGCGCGGCGCGATGTCGGCCCGGACCAGGCCCGGAGGCCACAGGGGGCCGGCGCGGGGCGCGCTGAAGAGAGCGCCGACCACGGGGAAGACGGCGCCCAGCGCGCGCTGGAGGCCGGAGCGCCGCGCGCGGCTGGCGAGCGTCGGCCAGTCCAGCGGGTGGCGCGCGTCGCGCGCCAGGCGATGAAGGTCCAGCGCCCATACCCAGCGCAGGAAAGAGTGTTTGACAAAGTGCGCCGCGAGCAGCAGGAACTCGTCGATCGGGTCCGGAACGGGCGCGACGAGACCCGGCGCCACCTCGCGCCGCCGGGCGCGCGCCAGCGTCTCCCGCGCCGACAGAAACCAGGCGAAGCGGACGGAAAAGATGCGCCCAGCCTCCGTCGGCTCGGCGTGGAGGTCGAGCGGAACGTCGTCCAGCAGCAGCACGTTTTCGTACGAGGGCGTGAGCCGGCGCGCGCCCGCCGTGAAAAGCGCCCGCCGCGCCGCGCCGAGGTCTTCCGTGGCCACCAGCAGGTCCAGGTCCGTGAACACGCGCTCTCCCGGCTGATAGACCCGGCGATGAAACGCCACGCCGCCCAGCAGCGACCAGGAGAGGCCGCGCTCGTCCAGCGCCCGCGAAACGACCCGCGCCACCTGCTCCACGCGCTCCTGCTGAACGCGCGCCTCAAGGCACACCCCCTCGGCCGCGCGGCGGGCGTCGGCGGGGAGGGCGTCGTCACGGCCAGCCTCGCGCCACCGGGGCCAGGCGACGGGAAGGAGCCGATGGGCCGCGCCCAGCGCCAGGAAGCGGCGCCAGTCGAACCCGAGGGCCAGCGGGGTCAGCGCCGGCGCGCCCGGCTCCAGGGCGCAGAGACGGCGGAGGAAGATCGCTTCAGGAGCGGGGGCGGGGGCGAGCAACTCCGGCTGCGTCTCGCCCGGCAGCAAGAGGCTGCGGGCGGGGCCGGGAGGCGCCCCGGTCGGCGCGCCGGGCACGCTCGGCATGCTTCCCCTCGCCTGACAACTGATGACAGACAACTGACAACTTCCCCCGGCCCCCGATCCCCGCCTACTGGCGCCCGTTGCTGACGCGCAGGACGGTGAAGCGCCGGATGCCGTCGGCGAGGGCGACCTGGGCGGTCTCGCCCGCGGCGAGGCCCAGGAAGGCGTGGCCGAGAGGGGACTTGTAACTGATCACGCCGCGGGGGGCGTCGGCGTCCCACGGTCCGAGAAGCCGGTAGGCGAGTTCGCGGCCCTGGTCGTCGCGGACGGTGACGGTGGCGCCGACGGCGGCGCGACCGGTGGTGACGGCCTCGAAGTCGATGGGCTGGGCGCGCGAGAGTTCCGACGCCAGTTCGTTTTTCCGGCGATCGAGGTCGCGGCGGTGCTCGATGGCGGCCTCGTACTCGGCGTTTTCAGAGATGTCGCCGTGGCCCATGGCCGTGCCGATGGCCTCCTCGGCCTTGGGGAGATGGACGGAGATGATCTCGTCGAGTTCCTTCTGTTTCCGGGTGATGGATTCCTGGGTGACGTAGAAGGTGGAGGTGTAGTCGACGGCTTCCTCGTCGGCGGGCCGGCCGGCGCCTTCCTCCGGCCCCACCCGGGTGCGCGGGACGATGTGAAAGAGCATCTCCTCGAGGTTGTCGGAGATGCCGTGGCAGCCGAGGAGCGCGTTCTCGATCACCATGAAGTCGTCGGCGCCGCGGCCGGCGCAGACTTGGCGCACGTACTTGCATTCCTTGTGGCCGAGGAAACCGCGGTAGGCGGTGATGAGCGCCTCGGTCTGTTTCTCCTTGCCGCGCTTCTCCCGGCGCAGGGCGAGATCGTCCAGCACGCGGATGACCCGCTCCAGCAGCGTCACGTCGCTCCGCGGCGCATAGACCCCCTTCAACTTCCCGTCCAGGTGCTGCCGCGCCAGCCAGAGGAACTGCTCGGCGTGCTCCAGCGGGTCCGCCTCGATCATGCGCAGCGCCTCCCCGGCCTCGGCCTGGCGGGAAGCGGCGACCAGGTCGCGCAGGAGGTGGTCCCAGATTTCCCGCCCGGCGGTGAGAAAGGCGTTGGCGGCGGTCTCGGCCCAGAGGTCGGGGTCGTGCCGCTTCAGGTAGTCGAGCAGGCGACGTTGGAAGGCGGGGAACCCCTGGAGTTCGCCCAGCACCTCCGCGGCGTCGGCGTCCCGCAGCAGCGCGGCGAGGTCGCCCGGGGCCGCGGCCGCGGGCGCGGGCGCGGCGCCCTGTTGCTCCTCCGCCAGCGTCGTCAGGAAGAGGTGGCTGGCGACCCGCTCCGCCGGCGAGCCGTTCGCGAGCCGGCCGCCGAAGTAGTCGGTGAGGAAGGCGGCGTCGGCCAGGGCGCGCTTGGTTTCGCGGGCGCGGGCCAGGATGGCCACCCCCTCCTCCAACCGGGCCTGGAAAGTGACGTGGCGGGCAAAGAGTTTGCGATCCTCGTCGTCGCGCGAGAGGGGCTTGTCGCGCAACGCCAACCGCGGCTGCACCTCGTCGGTGATCTCGATGAGGGGGTCGTTGGTCGCCAGTTTGCGGGCCGTTTTCCACCAGGCGGCCCACTCTTCCGCGCTGAAGCCGGCCTCGGCGAACCGCTCGCGCACCTGCCGCGCCTGGCAGAGACGGCCGTGATCCTTGAGCACCAGCACCAGACCGTGGAGCGGGTCGGCCTGGGCCAGACGCTTGAACTCCGCCGGCCGGTCGTGCAGGAGAGCCTTGTAGGACTCCGGCTCCAGCCGGCGCAGGATCTTCTTGGCCATGGCGATGGTGATGGCGTGCCCGGCCTTCTGTTTGAAGTCCACCACCAGCCGCTCCTGCGAGTAGTCGATCTCCCGCACGCGGCCCACGCCCCACCCCTCCGCATGGTAGACGTACTCGCCGGGCTGCCACGCCAGCAGGTCGTCGAGGCGGCTGATGGTCTTGCGCAGGTCGTCGGCGCCGGAGATGCGCACCTGCGAGACGAAACGCTCCACGTCGGACCGGGTCTTCAAAAGGCCGCGCAGGGCGTCGTTGAGGTGGCCCGCGATCTCCTCGTTCTGCGGGGCCAGGTTGGCGGCGGCGCGCGCCGTGTCCAGCAGGTCGCCGAACCGGCCGGTTTCCTTTAGCCTCGCGGCCAGCATCAGGAGCAGCATCAGCGCGCGCTCCGACTGCTTATGGCGGACGAGGAGATCGGCGAGATCGATAAGCACCGCGGCCGGCGCCGAGGCATCCTCGGTCATCTCCAGCCAGAGGATGTCGATGTCGTTGTACCGGCGCTCCTGGATGGCGAGCAGAATCTGATCGCGCCCCTTGTGGGCCTGGACGGGCGCGGCGGCGGGCGCCGCGGTTGCGGCGGCGAGTGACGCTTGGGTCATCAAGTCTCCTAAATGGCCTCCGGCCCGCGCTCGCCGGTGCGGATGCGGACGGCGTCGGCGAGTTCGAGCACGAAAATCCTGCCCTCCCGGTCGTCGCCATCGGCGAGGCCGGCCCGCGCGATGGCGCTGACGGTCGGTTCGACGAAGGCCTCGTTCACGGCGATCTCCAGCCGCGCCTGGGGCGCGAGGCGGAAGATGCTCTCCGCCCCGGGCGAGGCCCCGCCCGGTGGCGTCCGTCCGAGCGCCTGGGCGTCGGACACCGTCAGGCGGAAGACCTCCACGGCGCCCAGCGCTTCCTTGACCGCTTCGAGCCGGTCGGGCGGGATGAACGCGGTGACGTACTTCATCAGGGATCTCGAACCTCGTCGCGCCACGCGACCCGGCCGGTTGCCCGGCCAAGCGAAAACGGGGTAATAGTCTACCGGACTTTCGCCGTCGCGGAAATGATTTGCCGGGAACCGGGTCGCTGGCGGTAACCGTTCACCCCCTCCCCAGGAAAAGAAAAAGTTTTTTTCTTTGCCATGATCTATCTGTCATGATCTCATACCGCGCATGGCGGGGATCGTTCCGTCCTGTTCGGGGTGCGGG
>JACQVU010000420.1 GCA_016209585.1 Planctomycetota bacterium | reverse complement strand
GGGGCGGGGGCGGGGCCGGCGATGGGCGCGCCGCCCGGCTCCGGCTCGAACACCGGCGCGTCGGGGTCCGACGCCGGCGCGGGCGTGGGATCCGACGGCCGGTCGGGCTTCGCCGGCTTGCGCGCCAGTTTCGCGTCCGGGTCCCAGGTGCGTTTCACCTGGCTGGGCTGGTTCCACCAATTGTCGTCGTTCGCCGGCGAACGGGCGGCGCTCTCGCCACCGCCGCCCGGCGGGGCGGGCGCGGAGGAAGGCGGCGGCTCGACCGCGAGCGTGGCCGTGGGGGCGGGCCGCGGCGAGACGTCGCCGCCCTTGCCGGGCCAGAGGAGCAGGGCGAGAACCACGACGAGCGTCACCGCCAGCACCCCGCCCGCGATGATGATGGGGGGCGGACCGGCGCGCTCCGCCGCGGCGACCGGCCCGACGGGCGCGAGGCGCGCCGACCCGCCGCGCGGCGGCCGGCGGCCGTGGCGCACGCGCTGCTGGTGGCGGAGGACGGCGAACACCTCCTGCTTCTTCAGATAGCCCCGCTCGATGAGCAATTCGCCGATGCGGGGCGTCCGGGAATCGCCGTGGCTGCGCAACGTCTCCTGGAACGCCACGCACTCCTCCACCTGCGCCTCCGTGGCGAAGCGGTTCCTCACGGCCAACGTTCCGAAGCGGGTCGGGTCGCCGCTCGGCTTGGAAGGCGCCGGCGCGCCGTCCGGAGCCGCCAAGCCCGCGGGCCGCGCCGCCGCGGCGGCCTCGCGGCGATCCTGTTCCGCGATGACGGCGGCGACTTGTTCGTCGCTGAGCAGACCAAGTTCGCGCGCGAGATCGCCCAGCGTCTTCTGCTCGCCCGGCGGCTGATCCTGCTGCTGGGCTGCCAGCAGCGTTTCAAGTTGTTCCTGGGTGATAAACCCGCGGGAGAGCGCCACGCGACCGAAGAGCGTGTCGCCAGCCTCCTCGACCTCCGGCTGGGCCGGCGGCGGCGCTCGCGGCGCCGGCCCCGACTCCGACAAGCCCGGCTCCGCCGGCGCCGGGGAAGGGGCGGGGGGCGCGTCCGGGAGCGCGCCGACCGCGGGCGCGGGCACGCTTGGGATCGCCGCGTCGGGCGGTGGCCCCGGCTCCGGCTCCGGCGCGGGCGTGCGTGGGAGCGCCGCAGACGATGGACCGCGCCCATGCGCCAGCGGCCGAAGCGGTCCGGAAACCGGCCGGCGCCCGCCCGATGGCGGCGTCGGAGCCTGGCCCGCGGCGCCCGCGCCCGCTTCCGCCTTGCGAGCCTTGAGCCGCTCCTGCTGGACGAGAAGGGCGCGCACCTTCTGTGGCGTGAGCAATCCGTGCTCGACGAGCAGTTCGCCCACGGGCGCCACGCTCCCGGTCCGCGCGAAGCGCGTCTTCTGCTCCTCCAGAACCTCTTCCAGGCGCGCCTCGGTGAGAAAACCGTTGCGCACCGCCAACATGCCGAATTGGCGCTGATCCTCCCGGTTGTTGGCGTACCGCTGGACGGCGGCGACGGCTTCCACCTGTTCCGCGGAGATCAAGCCCAGCGACGCCAGCACGGCCCCGATGCACGCGGGCGCGCCCCGGCGGCGGTCCTCCTCCTGCGCCGCGATGGCCCGCTCCAGGTCGGCCTCGCTCACCAGCCCGCGTCCCACCGCGATCCGGCCGAACAGCAGGTCCGCCTCACGCGACGCCGGCGCCGGAAAGCCGGGCGGCGGGTCCCGCCGGACCGGCGAAGGCGGCGGGGTGGCGGCGCCCTCAGCCACGGTGACGTCGTGGCCGACGGGCGGCGCGGGCGGCGCCGGCGATTGGTCGGGTGTCACGACCTCGAAAACCACGGGACCGACCTTCACGGTGTCGCCGCGCGACAGGACGTATTCGGCCACGCGGGCGCCGTTCACGTAGGTGCCGCCGCGGGATCCAGCGTCGCGGACGGTCAGCGCGCCGCCCTCGCAGGCGAACTCGCAATGCCGGCGAGAGACCTCGCCGATAAGCAATTTGACATCCGCGTCCGCGGCGCGGCCCACCACCACGCGCCGCCCCTCGGAGGCCTCGAACTCGGCTCCCAGCCCCTCGCCGGCCACGATGCGCAGGATGAAACGCATGGAGAAGATCATAGCATCCCGGCGGCCTTTTGCCGACGGCCCGCTCCGGTCACGCCGATACGGACCACGGAACGCGCCAAAAAAGCAACCCGCCTCAGACCGTTCCGAGGCGGGTCACATCCGGCTTTTTCGGCCGGGTCGCGGTATAGGGAGGTGGGAAGAAAGCCGATCGCCTGCGAGTGAGAGTGGGTTTGTGGCTTGTGCGCAGGAGACGCAGCGCTACCGACTGCTCTGTCCCACCACCTTCAAGGGCACTGAACCAAACCTGCACCCTCAAAGCGCAAGGAGCGTGCCCGGCCGAGAGCGAGCGCCAGGATGTAGCCGTAACTCCCGTTCCGACAACGGGTTTCGCACGTCGCGTTGCACGGTTGCCGCCCGTGACTCTTCGGATACGCCGTTACCGTCTCCGATAACGGCTCCTCACACCCAGACGTCAATCTCCGGATCGATCCCTACGACGTCTGCCCGGCCTGCGATACGGATCTGCCCCGCCCTCTGACCCCAGAGGTCAACTCCCGCGCCGTCACTCCTGTTCCGCGCCCTCTTCGGCGGGGGGGAGAAGACCCCACTTGCGCATCTTCGCGCGCAGCGTCTTGGTGGTGATGCCGAGCGCGTCCGCCGTGCGGTTGCGGTCGCCCGCGAAGGCCCGCAACGTGACCTCGGTGAGGCGGTGTTCCATGTCGTCGATCGACATCCCCGCCACCAGCGCCTCGCCTCGGGTGGTGGCCGTTTCCGTCAACCACGGGGCGATGTCGCCATCGCGCAGCGGCTGGCCGGGAGCCAGCGTGGTGGCGCGTTCGATGACGTTGGCCAGTTCGCGGACGTTGCCGGGCCAGTGATAGCGCGAGAAGAGCGCCATGGTCTCCGGGGGGATGTCGGGCACGGCGCGGCCGTCACGCCGCGCGAACTTCGCCGCGAAATGGCGGGCCAGCGCCGGGATGTCGTCCGGCCGCTCGCGCAGCGGCGGGACGTGGATGGGAATGACGTTGAGGCGGAAGTAGAGGTCTTCGCGGAAGCGCCCTTTCTGGACCTCGCGGGGGAGGTCTCGGTTGGTGGTGGCGATGACGCGGACGTCGACCTGAATGCGCTCGCTGGAGCCGACGCGCTCGAACTCGCGCTCCTGGAGAACGCGCAGGAGTTTGGCCTGAAGCCCCGGATCAATCTCCGACACTTCGTCGAGCAGAATGGCGCCGCCGTCGGCCAGTTCGAACCGCCCGCGGCGCTGGCGGTCGGCGCCGGTGAAAGCGCCCTTCTCGTGGCCGAAGAGTTCGCTTTCCAGGAGTCCGGCGGAGAGGGCCGCGCAATTGACGGCGTAGAAGGGCGCGCGCGCGCGCGGGCCGCCGAGGTGGATGGCGCGAGCCACCACCTCCTTACCGGTGCCGCTTTCTCCCGAGATGAGCACGGTGGCCCCGGACTCGGCCACCTTGCGCACCTGCGCGAACAGGGCCTTCATCGCCGCGCTCTCGCCGGGAACGAAATCGTGGCTCAGCGCCGCTTTCTGGTCATCCTTGAGCGCCTGGTTCTCCATCTTCAGGCGCCGCACCTCCAGCGCCTTGGCGGCCGCGACCTCGATGGCGTCGGCCGTAAAAGGCTTCTGGATGTAGTCGAACGCTCCCCGCTTCATCACGGCCACGGCGTTGTCGAGCGTGGCGTACGCCGTGATCAGGATGATGGGAACGTCGTCGGCCACGGCGCGCAGCGCCGGGATCAACTCGTCCCCGCGCATGCCGGGCATGTTGAGATCGGTGATCACCAGGTCGGGAGGCGAGCGCCGGAACGCTTCCAGCGCGCCGGACGCCTCCGCGTGGGTCTGCACGTCGAAACCGGCGCGGGAGAGCGTCTCTTCAAGCGACTCCCGCATGAAGACTTCGTCGTCGACCACCATCACGCGCGGCCGCGGCATCGCTCGCTCAGAACTTCACTTTCACTGTCGTCGTCACGTCGTACCCGCTGCGGTGATAGAAGCCGATGGTGGTCACCGGATACCCGCGCTCCTCGATCAGATACTTGATGTGACGCTTCGCCTGCGCGCGGGAGGCGGATTGGAAGGAGTGCACCTCTTCCCCCACCACCGCCACCACCATGTACTCCGGCAGGTGGGTCATCGTCACCTTCTGCAGGTCCACCGCCCGCCGCCCGCGACCGCGCGCGCGGGGCGCGTCCGCTGGCGTCACGGCCGGTTCACTCGCGGCTGGCGCCGGGGTTGGCGCGGGCGCCGGAGCAGCCTGCTTCGCCGTGCGCGCCCGCGTCGCGGCGCGCCCGGCCGCCTTCTTTCCACCGGCACGCCTGGCCGCCTTGCCCGCCGCGCGCGCGGTGGTGGCGTGGCGCGCCTTCCGGCGTTGCTTGGACGCATCGGGACCGACGGCGATGCCCAGTTTCTTCTTCACGTCGCGCAACAGCGCCGGCGCGATAGCCTTGCCGAACTCTTTCTTCAGCGCCGCGAAGACCTCAAGTTGGGAGATCTCCGGCCGCTCCTTGTAGAGACGCCCGATGAACCTGACCTTGTCGCTGGGTACCGACTGCATGCCTGACGCCCCTTGCTAGCGGGTAGTGAAGCCGGATCGGGAGATCGCGCGCGCGGAGAATATAACAGCGCGCGGATCGCTTGCAACATTTGTCGGTTTTCGCCGTTCCGGCCGGCGCGGCGGCTGACGCCGGATATCAGAACTCCTCGCCCCCGCTTGTGTCCCCATCGGCGGGAGGGCCGGCGGGATCGGGCGGCGCCGGCGCGGGGGAAGCCGCCGGCCCGGAGGGTTGCGGGTCCCACACCTCGCGCACGTGGCGGGTGACCTTGGTGAACTGCAACATGAGCAGCGCCATCGAACCGACGTGATCGGAAGGCAAGGTGATCATCTCGGGATTGCCGAAGGCGTCGTTGAGAATCCTGGCGTTGGCGAGCGGCACGATGTCGTCCTTGGCGCCGTTCACCATGAGAATGCCGTTCTTGCGCTTCAGGGCGCCGGCGGCGTAGTAGACGGCGTCAAACGGGCGCATCCATTTCTTGAGGTGGTCATACCCCACGCTCTGGGCGATCAACTCGGCCTTCATGTCGCGCGTCTCGGTCGAGTCGTTCCACACCAGTTCGTGCAGGTTGCCTCCCGCCAGGCAGAAGACCCCCACCGAGAGGTCGTCGCACACGCTGTACAGCAGCGCCCCGATGTGCGCCCCCAGTGAAATCCCCAGCACGCCGAACCGCCGGTAGCCCTTCTCCGCGCGCAACCAGGACATGAGGCGCTGCGGGTCTTTCGTCGATTGCTCCCACGAAACCCGCGTCCGCCGCAGGTTCGACGACACCGTGTACCGCCCGGACCGCACGCGCTTGCCGTTCTCGAACGGCGCACGCTCGAACTGGTAGGCCAGCGGCACGACCACGGCCGCGTACCCCAGCCGCGCGAAACGCTGGGCGATGAACTCCTCCAGCAGCAGATCGCTGCCGCCCCAGTAGGGGAGAATGAGCATCACCGTGTCCGCGCCCGCCGCCGGCTCATACCAGATGCCGTAGGCAGTGTTGTTCTCCTCGTGTTCCGAGAGCGTGGTGGTGGGCCACTCCAACCGCGCGCGACGCCAGGGCGCGGTGGGCGTCGGCTCGGCCAGCGGTTTCACCGTCATCTTGAACGGCGCGGGGCGATAGATGAAAGTGTCGCGCGCCACCTTCAGGTCGTCGGGCGCGAACCCCAACTTGCGGCCCAGCGCCTCCTCCTCCTCGGTGGCCGCGGCCGGCGTCTCCCCGCCCGGTGACGCGCCCGGCGCTTCTCCGGCGCGCGACGCGGGAACGGCGACGAACGGAATGAGCAGCGCGAGCAGCAGGGCATGAAGGTGTGTGCGCATGACGGGAATTTATACTCTTTTCAGTGGTCAGTTGTCAGTGACCAGTTGTCAGTGGCCAGTTGTCAGTTGTCAGTGGTCGGTCGTCAGTCAGGTGAAAACTGACGACCGGCGACTCGCCCCGCCTGACCAACCATGAGTGACCCCATGCTGATCACCGCTCGCCACGGCCTCGGCCGGGTGGACGCGCCCGACACCGACGTGAGCCGGCTGCTGCCGCCTCTGCGCCGGATCACGCCGGCGCAGGAAGCCCGGCGGAGGCGGTTGACCATCGCCGGGACGTCCTTCTATCTCTACGACTCCCACTTTCCCGAACATTTCGACCCGGCGCGGGGCGTGAGCACGCGCGGCGGCCTGGCGGACCTGCTGGCGCGCTTCTCCCGCGAGGTGAGCCGGAGGGCGTTCATCGAGGCTGAGGCGGTTGACGTGGTGAACTACCGCGCTGAATGGGACCGCCGTTTCGCGGCCGGGACGCCGCCCGACCTGCTGGAGGTGAACGACGGCGCCGACTTCCCGCGCGCGGCCGAGCGCCTTTTCGACCTGCGCCCCTGGCTCGACGCCCCCCACCCCGCCACCGGCCGGCCGTGGCGGGCGCTTTTCACGGCGCCGGCGCGGGAGCGCATGGGGCTGACGCGCCGCGGGGCGGTTTACTTCCTGTTGATCGACTGGAGCGCCAGCGCCATCAACTTCAACGCCGATCTCCTGGCGGCGCTGGGCGTTTCGCTGCCCATCCGCGACTGGGCCGGATGGATCGCCGCGCTGGAGGCCGCCCGCGCCGCGGACTACGACTGGCCCATCGCCATCTCCGGTTCGCCCAACGGCCCCGGCCTCTTCGGGATCGTGACGCCGTTGCAGGACATGGTGTTCGGCGGCCGGCTCTTCCGGCGCATGGACCGCGACCGCGACGGAGTCCTCAATCTGGCGGATTGGCGCGCCGCGCTGGCTCGCCGCACGTTCAGCGAGCGCGCGCCCGAATACCGCGAGTTCGCGCGGCTGCTCAAGGAGATCTCGCGCTTCTTCCTCTGGTACTTCGAGCGCACCGACTCCATCGGCACCAAGCCCTTCTACTTCTCGCGCCGGCCGCAATGCCTCTTCCGCGCCGGCGACTTCCGCCGCGTGCGCATGGACATGGACAACTATGACGTTGTCCGCGCCGGCCGACGCCTCTTCCCCTTCCGTGAGGGCGCCATGCCCGTGCCCGAAATCACCCGCGACACCACCCGCTTCGCCTCCGGCCCGGCGCGCGGGCTGCTGCACCCCTCGCTCTACCTTGGCGTCAGCCGCGCCGCGGTGGAGCGCGGCACGGCCGCGGAGGCGGTGCGCTTCCTGCAATGGTTCACGCAGCCCGAACAGCAGCGTTTCTTCACGGCCTGGTCGCGCACGGTAAGCGCCACGCGCGGCGTGCCGGCTCCGGCGGAGTTGCGGGCGCTCGGCGTCAGCCAGTCGGCGCCACACGCCTACGCCCGCCCGCGCGTGGAGTACCTGGGTATCAGCGACGAGGCGCGGGCGATCTACCAACGCGCCGTGATCGACCTCTGCCTGCCCACGGGACACGTTCCGGCCTTCCTGGCTGAAACGCGCCGCGTGCTGGACCTGGACCGGGCGTTCCTGGCGCGGTGATTCCCCAGGCGCCGGTCCGGCGTCGTCGCTATGACAGTGTGCCGCCAGCGCCGGTCAAGAGAAACCGCCCACGCCGCTCGCGATTTCCAGGCGCACCGGTGAATAAAAGTTGAACCAACCCTTGAGTATTGCGAAACGCGCACTCCAACCTAAAAAAAATCTCCGTACCCGAACCTCTTTTTCTTGCCGTCCAACTTCATGGCTTGTGCCGGGCGTAACTTCCGGTCCGCACGGGGCTTGCGTGAGACTCCCCCAAGGCGGGCCAGGCCGGTCGGTGGCGATCCGCGGAATCCTCGGCCTCGCGGGTAAAGATTCCTGCTACCGCCACCGATGATAAGAATGCTCTGTTCCCTGGACTGCGGGCACCGCGACCGTTCCATCGGCCGCCCACCCTTCAGCCAGTGGTAAGTGTTCGTCTCCGGCGCGGTTCGCCGTTTCGGGCTGGTGATACTCCAGCCTTGAGGCGCGAATTCGTACCGGGCCGAGTGTGGCGTTTGTGTGGGTTCTGTCTCCCGTTCGCGGGCGGCGGACCCACACAAACGCGCACCCGGTATGGCACGGAAAGCCACGCCGCGCTTTCGGGGCTTCCGCCCCGTGGCGCGACGAGTCGGAGCCACGGAGGGCTCCCGGCGATGACGCTGGCGATCAGCCAATCCGTCGTCTCAAACTCGGCGCTGCGGGCCTTGGCCACCAGCAACGCCCGCATGCGGGATGACTTCACCCGCATCGCGGGGGGGTTGCGCATCAATCGCGCGTCCGACGACGTCTCCGGCCTGGTCGGCTCGGAAACGCTTCGCGCGCAGGTCGCCGGCCTGCGCGTCGTCAACGAGGGCATCCAGCGCGGTATCAATCTGCTGCACACGGCCGAGGCCGGGCTGTCGCAGGTGTCCAACCTTCTCATCGGCCTGCGGTCGTTGCTGGTCGACAGCGAGAACGTGAAAGACCCCGCGTCCCAGCGATTTCTCTCGCTGGACCAGAACGCCCGCGACATTCTCGCCTCGGTGGACCGCTTCTCGAAGACGCAGCGGTTCGCCTCCCTGGGCTTCTTCAATTCGCCCGCGCCCCGCACCCTCTCCTTCCTTGACGACCCCACGCCCACCGGCGGGCCCGACCTCACGGTCGACGGCTTCAGCACCATCGGCACCGGCAACCACACCATCACCACCGTCCAGCGGGCGATCGTCAAGAGCCTCGACTACGCCGGCATGCTGGGCGAGGGCGGCCTGATCCTCGACCCCGGCGGCGCGGGCGCCACGGCGCTGCCCACCATCCTCAGCGGGGGCGCCGGCACGGTCACCGACGACGACACCGCCGTTGGCAACATCCTGTACTACGACGGCGCGGCCTTCCGCGCCATCGACGCCCGCGACACCCAGAACCCCGACGCCGACGCCGACGGCGCCAACGAGACCGGCGCCGTCAACACCACCCCCGGAACCATCTCCTCCGATCTCGGCGTCGCCAACACCGGCGCCGTGGTCTACCGCAACGGCAACGACGTCTACGCCCTTGAACTCGGCGAATCCGAGGGCGCAGCCACCAACGTCACCGACTCCGTCACGGGCGGCGCGGTGCAGCCGCTGACGGCTGACAACCCCTCGCTGGAGCAGATCGGCACGGCGGGCCGCCCCGTCGCGTTCGACCTGAACAGCGCCGCGGGGGCCTCGAACCTGGCTCCCGGCATCGGCAACCTGGCCGGGCTGGCCATCAACTCAGCCACCAACCGGCTCTACGCCGTCAGCCAAGTCGCGGGCGGAACGGCCACGGTGGTCTCTTTCGCCGACACCGACGGCGCCATCAGCGGCCAGGTGACGGAGTTCAATCTTTCTGGTTTCGGCGCGGAAGATCAGATCGTCGGCATGACCTTCAACGCCTCCACCAGCCAGTTGATCCTGATGGTGGAGTCGGACTCGGCCAGCAACGGCGTGACCGACCCGACCAACGTCGACAACGTCGACCGCTTCCTGAAACTCACGCCCACGGGCGGCACGCAGGCGGTCAACGTTTCCACGGGTCTCGTGGCGGGAACCACCAAGGTGGCGGCGGGGGCCTTCCTCGCCTCCATCCAGGAGAACACCGCGGCCGGCGCGGTCACCGATCACGCCTCGCTGCGCGACACCGCCGGCGTCGGCAACCCCAGCGGGGCCGACTTCTCCATCACCTCCTCCGCCAACATCACGCAGGCGATGGAGGGCGACACCTACAACGTCGTCTTCACCCGCGCGCAGGGCGGGGCCGTGGCCAACGACAACGTCACCGTCTCGCTCACCAACGAGAACGCCCCGCCGGCCGCGGGGGCGGTCACGTTCCCCGGAACGCCGTTCAACAGCACGGGTGAGACGCTCACGCTGGACTTGGGCGCGGGCAACGCCATCCAGGTGGTGCTCTCGAACGTCACGACCACCGAGGTTTCGGAGTCCGGCGTCATCGCCGACGCCGCTAACCAAGCCGCGGGCATCGTGCTGGCCGCCAATGAGAAGGCCCAGTTCACCGTCAACTTCACCAACGACAACGGCGTCACCACCAACCGCACCGTCAACCTGGTTGGCGCCGGCGGCGGCTCCAACCTGGCCGACCTCGCCACCCAAGTCACCGCCGCGCTGGGCGGCGACGGCACGGCGGCCGTGGTGGGCGGGACCAAACTCTCGATCACTTCCACGCGCCAGAACGACTTCGTGGCGATCTCCTACTCGGCCGGAACCAGCAGCAACCTCACCTACGGCGGCGCCGGCTCGCTCATCGGCTCCACCATCCGCAAGGTCACTTTCAACCTGACGGTCAGCGACGATCTCGACCGCGGCGCGCCCGGCGTCCCGGACTCCGGCTCCATCACGCTCGACTACACCGGCGCCGGGTCCAACAGCGGCTTGGCCCTCGCCGCCGTCGGCAACATTGACACGTTCGTCGCCGACATCAACACCGCCATCGCCGCCAACGCGACGCTGGCGGGCCGGGTGACGGCGGCGCGCAACGGCAACACCATCGACTTCGCGCTGGTCAACAACACCTCCTCCGGCTCCGACCTGGACCTCTCCTTCACCGACGGCGACGACAACACCTCGGTCACGCTGGACACCGCGGCCGCGCTCGGCGCGAACGCCTTCCTGGGCGTCGGCAACCAGACCCGCGACTTCACGCTCACCGTCGGCTCCAGCAGCGCCACGATCAACCTGAACACCGAGACCGTGGGAACCACGGCGCAGATCGTCACCGCCATCCAGAACCAGTTGAACGCCTCAGCCTTCGGCGCCGGGGCTTTCACCGTCTCCGACCTGGGCGGGGGGCAACTGCGCATCCAGGCCAACGCCGGCGTCGCCACGATTGACAGCGCCCTGCAGAACGGCGGCGGCGTGGTGATCGCCGAGACCGCCGGCAACGAGCGCACGAACCTGGCGTACGACAACACCACCGACCTCGCGGTGAACGGCTTGCGGAAGGTGGGCTTCAACGCCGACGTGAACGTGGGCGGCGTGGTGACGAGCGCGTCGTGGACGTCCGACTTCACCGGCGCCGGCTCCAACGGCAACCAGACGACCATCGCCACCATCGTCACCCAGATCAACACCGACATCGGCGGCACCGCCCTCAGCGGCATTCTCCAGGCGGTGGCTGACGGCAACACGGTGAACTTCCAGGTGGTGAACTCGGCCGACGACGCCAAGTTGCTCTCCGCGACGTTCAACGCCGTCACGAACACCAACGACATCACGCTCGACTCCACGTCGGCGCTGGGCGCGGCGGCGTTTCTGGGCGTGGGCGCGGGCGCGCGCACGTTCGACCTGGCGCTGGGCAACCAGTCGATCAGCGTGGACCTCAACGGCGAGACCACGGGCACCACGGCGCAGATCGTCACCGCCATCCAGAACCAGTTGAACGCCTCAGCCTTCGGCGCCGGGGCCTTCACCGTCAGCGACGCCGGCGGCGGCACGGTTCGCATCGTGGCTGATGGAACGAACGCCAACGTGAACACGGCGCTGGCGCAGGGCGGCGGGCTGGTGATCACCGAAAGCGCGGGCAACCAGCGCACCAATCTGGTGTACGACAACACCACCGACGTCACGACCAACGGAATTCGGAAAGCCGACTACGACATCACGGTCAACGTCGGCGGCGTGCTCACCAACGCCACGTTCACGGCCGACTTCACCGGGGCGGGGTCGAACGGCGTCGAGACCAACGTGGCGAACATCGTCACCGAGTTGAACACCCGCATCGGCGCCACGGCGCTCAACGGTTTGATCCAGGCCGTGGCCGACGGCAACACGGTGAACTTCGAGGTGGTGAACTCCGCCGACGACGCCAAGTTGCTTTCGGCCACGTTCAACGCCGTCAGCAACACCAACAACGTCACGCTGACTTCGACCTCGGCGCTCGGCGCGACCGGTTTTCTCGGCGTGGGCGCGGGCGCCCGTACCTTCGACCTGGCGCTCGGCAACCAGTCGATCAGCGTGGATCTCGACGGCGAAACGACGGGCACGACGGCGCAGATCGTCACCGCCCTGCAGAACCAGTTGAACGCCTCAGCCTTCGGCGCCGGCGCGTTCACCGTGAGCGACGCCGGCGGCGGAACCGTTCGCATCGTGGCTGACGGCACGAACGCCAACGTGAACACGGCCCTGGCCCAGGGCGGCGGGCTGGTCATCACCGAGAGCGCGGGCGACCAGCGGACCGACCTCACCACCACGTCGGGC
>JACQVU010000404.1 GCA_016209585.1 Planctomycetota bacterium | reverse complement strand
GGGGGGGGGGGCCGCGCCGCCGGTCACGCCGACCGTCTCGGAAGAGGAGGTCGCCAAGATCGTGTTCCGCCCCGTGTACAACGACAATCCGCCCCCCATTCCTCCCGAGCACTTCGCATTCATGCGAGCCAATCGGGAGCAGGTCATTCCGCTGCTGAAGAAGTGGGCCGCCCCGGGTGAGGAGCATCCGAGGGGTAACAGTGAGGACTATCCCACGGGTAACTCGGTGTGGACTGGTTTCTGGTTTGGCGAAATCGGCGGTCCGAGCGAGGTTCCCTTTCTCGTGCAACGCATGCGTTCGCTCTGTACGTCGAACCGCAAGAACCAGTATGAGGCGGAACAGTTCGCAAAAGCGCTGGCGAAAATCGACACCGCCGAAGGCGTCGCCGCCATCTGCACGGAGATCGAGAAGGCGAAAGACAATCGGCGGTTCCGGTATGGCCTCGTGAGCGCGCTTCGACATTCGGGTCAGCCGCAGGCCATTGACGTCCAGCGCCAATTGGCGTGGACCGGGCTGAACCGCAGCGAGCAGCGCGCCGGATTCGAGGGCGCGGTGAAGAGCATGACGAAAGCCGGCAGGACGGCGGAACGCGACGAGTTCATCGTGGCAGCCCTGGACGATCCCAAGAGGCCGTTCTTCGACACGGCGTTGGGTACGGCGATTCATTTCGCCGTTATCGCGGGGCATCCTAAGATCAAGGAGCACGTCGCCAATCCGGAGAAGATCGAAAAGAGCGATCGTTACACCCTGGCACTCGCCGATAGCATTCTCACCGCGCTGCAATCGAAGGATCCGAACACCGCTCTCCTGGAGATCATTCGCAAAGACCCCTATGAGCCCACGGTCACGGGCGCGCTTGGACACTTGAAACCCGAAGAAGGTCTGGCGGATCGGGTGCTGTCCCTCGCTCGTGAGACGCGGCCCGAGATGCTCGAGAAGATCGGCTGTCCCGAGAACGCCAACATGTGGATGATGCGGGCCGTTAAGAAGTTCGGCGGGACGGTTCCAGAGGAAGACGAACACTGGCCCCGCGTGAAAGACCCGAAGACCGGCCAGTGGGTGTTCCCGAAACCGCCCGACAAAGCGGACGGGAAGTGACTCCGGCTCACGGCGGCACGCACAATGAAACGGATGAGCGGCACGTAATGCGGCTGGCCAATGAACCGGAAAACATCTTCTTCAACTTCGCCGAAATGGAGACGATGCGCAGTTTCACGAGGAATTTCCGCTGATCGCGGCAAGAGTTCTGCAATTCGGCGAAGGGAGGAATCTATGAGGATCAAGTGGACTTTCCTCATCGCGGTCGGAATCCTCATTCCGACCGCACAGGCTCCGGGCCAGCAGGGCAGCGATCGGAAGGAAACAAACCGGCCGGAAACCATGCCGACGGTCTCGGAAGATGCGGTGAAGAAAATCGTCTTCGCACCGCCCGTCATTGATGGCCCGCTTCCCCCGGGACTTCTGGCTCGCGAGGCTGAAGAAACCGCCTTCATGCGGGCGCACCGGGACGCCGTGATTCCGATGTTGAAGAAATGGGCCGTTACACCCATGGCCGAGGGGAAGGGGCCGAACTATGTCCAGCCGTACCGGTGGCTCGGCCGCCTGGGAAGCGACGAGGAGGTTCCCTTCCTCACGGAGCAGTTGTCCGGGCCATGGACCGCCCCCCAATGGCTGAAGACCGAGTCTCAGCGGCGGTCAGCAGGCGAATCGTATTTCTCCAGCGTGGCGATGGCGCTCGCGGGGATCGACACCCCCGCTTCGGTCGCGGTTCTCCTGGAGGCGATTGACAAATCCGGCGACAACAAGCGCCGTCGGCAGGCACTGGTGACGGATTTGCAGTGGTGTTCACAAGACGCAGCGGCCCGCAAGGCGCGAGCGATGGTCTCGTCGGATCCGGAAGTGGCTTCGTTGGCACTGCAATCGGCGGTGAGGATTTTCCAGAGGCGCGGAGATTTCAAGGCGCGTGACGAGGTCATCGTCGAGGCCCTGGACCATGCGGATGAGAACGTGATCTGGAAGGCAGCCCTTTACGTCAGCGAATTCGGTACCCGCTCGGCCGCGCCCAAGATCAAGGAAATGCTCTCAAAGCCCGACCGCTTTGATGATCGGAACGTTGGCGGTCTTCACGTTCCGGATCTCCTTCTCACCACGCTTCACGACGCGGATCTCCTTCTCACCGCCGCCACCCAGCCGGACTCGAACTCGGCGCTTCTGAGCCTGCTCCTGGAGCGTCCTCGCCTGTCGCGCGGCGTGGTCAACAATCTCGTCGCTGAACCGGGCTTGGCCGATCGCATTCGTCGCACGCTGGTGGAAATGCGCCTGCGCCATGCTCGCGGCGAACTTCGCGAGTATCACTCTATGTTGGGCCACGATCTTGTCAACGCCATCGCCAAATTCGGCGGCACGGTGACGCCGGAGGATCGGCATCCCTACGTTGAAGACCCGAAGACGCATCGATGGGCGCTGCCGGAAGGCTACGGGCAAGAGAAGGCGGGTGGGGGGAAGTAGAGGAACTCCGTAGCCCCGGTCAAGCAGTTCGGCGGAACGGTCACGGAGGAAGACGAACACTGGCCCCACGTGAAGGATCCGACGACGGGGCAGTGGGTGCTGCCGAAGAAGGAACAGTCGAGCGAAGGGAAGTGATCCGTAGGCGGGGAGATCGGGATCACGGAACCAACTGAAACGCTGCTCTTGCCCCATGCTACCGTTCGCCTTCTTCGAGATCGTCGCGTACGTGGTTCCAGGGCTGATCCTGATGTTGCTCGGGTTCCTCCTCATCGATCCCGCGAAGTATCCCGCGGGCCTCGAAATGGGAGACATCGGCAAAGCTGGCGCGGCATTCCTAGCTTGCTATGTTCTCGGCGAATTGCTGGCCGCCCTCGGCAATCAGTATGAGAAGTTGGTGCGGTGGCTCTTGGGCGGGAAGCCTGGTCATTGGGTCTGGTTGGGGAAAGGTACGAAACTCCTCCACGCGGACCAGATAGCGAGGCTCCAGAACGTCGTCGGGTCGATCTTGAACCGGGCGTCCTTCACCTTTGCCAAGACCCAGGTGGGCCCGAAGTCGTGGGACGCCGTCTTTCACGAGCTGTATTATGTCGCGGCTCGCGCGAAAATGACGCATAGGACGGAGTTATTCAGTGGTCTCAGCGACATGTTTCGCGGTCTCGCCACCGCGTTCCTTCTTGGCGCGATGTTCTACCCGGCATTGTTGGCGCTCGACGGGAACGACTGCCCGTCCCTGTTCCCGCTTGGCGCGATCCTCCGCCCCTCGTTGTCACGTTCCTTCTGCTGGCCGCTGGAGGTCACGTTGGTCATTCTCTTCGTTGCGTCGACCTACCGCATGCATCGTTTCGAGTGGCGGTATTATCGTGAGGGGTTCATAGCGGCGCTGGCTGCCTGCCAACAAGTCCCGTGCGAAGGGGCGGGGAAGGAGGGAACGGTGAGTGTTCCGGCGTCGTCCCCCCAGGTGGTTCTCGAACCCTCCACTTCGACCCCTCTCGATTGACGAGCGGAACGTGTGAACGGTTGCCCCTCGAATCGTCTCCCCCGTCAACCGCTTCTCCGCAGCCGCCTTCATCCGCCGGGGCGGGCGCGGGCAGGCGCCCACCCGCGAAGAAGTAGGTCTCTCAACCACCCGCGCTTCCGACGAAACCGGCCCCGGCGCGGCCATCAACCTCACGATCGCGTTTTTTTACGAAGACCCCGACCGCGGACCTTCCACGCGCGCGGGAGAGCCGGGCCTTGGAGTCCGACGGGGCGTTCTCGTCGGCCGGACCTTCCACGCGCGCGGCACAGCCGGTTTCGAGTTCGGGGATCGCGTGCGCCGGGAGGAGATCGGGAATACCTTTATCATGGATGCGTGAGGTCCATTGCCCCCAGTGCGCCGAAACCGTGCGGCGCGGCGACTTCCTCCTGCGCGGCCAGGGGTGGGCCGCGCGCTTCATCTGCCCAAAGTGCGGCGCGGCCTTCTCCTCCGCCAACGAGGTCCGCGTGGCGCGGGGGGAAGGAACCAGCCTGCTTCTGCAACCCGGCCCCGCCGCCGGGACCGCGGCCGGCGAGCGGCGGCTGTTCGACGAACGCAAGACCTGCACCGTCCTCTTCGCCGACGTCTCCGGCTACACCGCCCTCTCCGAGCGGCTGGACCCGGAGAGCGTCTGGCGCCTCATGAACCGCTGTTTCGAGGGGCTGGTGCGGGCCATTCGGAGCGAAGGCGGGCACATCGACAAGTTCATGGGCGACGCGGTGATGGCGCTGTTCGGCGCCCCGGTGGCCCACGAAGACGACCCGGCGCGCGCGGTGCGCGCGGCCCTGGGCATGCAACAGTTCCTGGCCGAGTTCCGCGAGCGCCTCTCGCGTGAGACCGGCGTCGTGCTGCGCATGCGCATCGGCGTGAACACCGGCCGCGTCCTGGCCGGCTACGCCGGCGCCGGCGACGACCGCCAATACACCGTGATGGGCGACGCCGTGAACCTGGCCTCGCGCCTGGAGCACGCCGCGCCGCTCGACGGCGTGCTGGTCTCCGAGGCCACGGCCCGCCACCTGGCCGGGCGTTTCACGCTCACGGCGCGGGAGCCGATCGCGGTGAAGGGCAAGGAACGCCCCGTCACCACGTTCATCGTCGCCGGCGAACGCCGCGACGCCGAGGCCGACGCCCAGGCGGAGGCGGAAGGCGGCTTCCGCTTCGTCGACCGCCGGACGGAACTGGACGACCTGTGCGCGGCGCTGGCGGCGGCGCTTGAACGCCGCCGGCCCGACGCGCGCGTCCTCACCGGGCCGGGCGGCATCGGCAAATCCCGGCTCTTCACGGAACTCTTCCGCCACGTTCGCCGCCTCCATCCGGGCGTCACGCACGTCCGCGTGCAGTGCGAGGAAGGCGGCGTCGACACGGCGCACTTCTTCTCCGCCGAGTTGGTCCGCAAGGCGCTGCGCCTGGCCCACGGGGTGGAAGACCTCTCAAGCCTCCCCCGCCGCGCCGCGCTGCTGGCTGAGATTTTCGCGGGTCAGGGCCTGCCCGCCGACGAAGTGGCCGCCACGTTCGCCGCGCTTCTCGACCGCCACCGCGCGGAGCCGGTCGCGGAGGGATCGCCTGGCGCGACGCCGCCCGGCGCGGGCGTCGCCGTCGGCGCCGGCCCTTTGGCGGCCGACGCCGACGAGGCCCGCGCCCGCCGCGCCGCCTTCCACATCCGCCTCTTCCTCGAACGCACCGCCGCGCGCCGGCCGCTGGTGATCTACGGCGACGACACCGCCTTCATGGACGCCGCCTCGGCGAACGTCGTGCAGACCATCCTGGAACTGGCGCCCGACGCGCCCATCTTCTTCGTTCTCAACCAGCGCACGCCGCGCGCCGCGCCCTGGGATCGCTACGAAATCCCGCTGCGCCCTTTCTCGGAAACCGACTCCACCCGTCTGGCCGCCGACATCCTGCGGGTCGAGGAAACGGCCGCGCGCGACGTGGGCGCGGCTGTCCACGGCCGCGCGGGCGGCAACCCTTTCTTCGTGCAGGAACTTACGCTTCACCTGCGCGAGACCGGCCTGGTGACCGTGCAGCGCGGGAGGACGGCGCTCTCCGGCGACGACCCGACGCTGGCCACCGCGCCGCTGCCCTCGTCCGTGGAAGGCGTCATCCAGGCCCGCGTCGACCGCCTGCCTCCGGAACAGAAGGAGATGCTCAAACGCGCCGCCGTGATCGGCCGCGCCTTCTGGGACCTCGCCCTCTTGGAGTTCGGCTTCCCGCGCCACCAGGTCGACGAGGCGCTCGCCGGCCTCCTCGCCCGCCAGATCGTCGAGGAGCGCGGCCATTCCCGCGTCGCCGGCGCCCGCGAGTTCCTCTTCCCCCAGCCGCTGTTGCGCGAGGCCGTTTACGAGGGCGAACTGACCAGCCGGCGGCGGGAAGTCCACGCCGCCACCGGACGGTGGCTCATGCGGGTCGCGGGACGGAGCGTTCCCGCGCTCTTCGTGGAGATGGCCCACCACCTCGACCTCGGCGGGCTTCCCGCCGAGGCGGCCGAGTACTATCGCCTCGCCGGCGACCAGGCCCGCGCGCAATGGCTCAACCAGGAAGCCGCGGCCTGCTACGCGCACGCGGGCAGCCTCCTTTCGCCTCCCGACGGCGCGTCGCCGCCCAAAGGCGAAGGCGCCGCGGCCCGCTGGCGGCAAGGCGTCATCGGCCGGGGCGAGGCGCTCCACCAACTGGGCCGCTTCGGCGAGGCGCGGGCGGCGTTCGAGCGCGTGCTGGCCGCCGACGCGGCCGGCGCCGACCAGGCCGCCCTGGTGTCGCGCGTGGCCCGCACCTTCGACTTCGAGGGCCGCCTCACCGACGCCGTGGAGCGTTACAACGAGGCCGTGGCGCTCTTCGCCACCGCCGGGGACCTGGCGGGCGAGACGGCCACCCGCACCCAACTCGCGGCGGCGCTGCTGCTGGCAGGCGACCCCGCGGCGGCGGCGCTGGAGGTGGAGAAGAGCCGCGCCGCGGCCCAGGCGCTGCGCTCCGAGCCGTTGGCGGCGGGCGCGCTGCTGGCCGACGGCTCCATCCACTACGCGCGCCGGGAGTGGGGCGCGGCGGCCGAGCGCTTCCAGGCGGCGGCCGATCTCTACACGACGCTGGGCGACGAGATCGGCGTGGGCAAGGCCGTGGGCAACCTGGGGGCGGCGCTCCATGAATCGCGCCGCTACGACGAGGCCGCGAAGGCCCACGAACGCTCGCTGGCCATTTCGCGCCGCACGGGCGACCTGCCCGGCGCCGCGATGTCGCTGGTGAACATCGGGGCCGGCGCCGTGGCGCTCGGCGACTACGCCCGCGCCGAGGCGCTGCTGCTCGAAGCCCAGGACCTCCAGACCCGTCTCGGCGGCGGCGCGTTCGGCGGTCATATTCTGTACCATCTCGCCGACCTTGCCCGCCGGCGCGGGCAGTTCGCGCTGGCGCGCGACCTGCTCGACCAGGCCCGCCGCGCGGCCTCCGCCACCCAGTTGTCCGACCTCCTGGAGGCTGCGGCGCGTCTCGATGCTCTCGTTGTCGCCCGCGACGCCGCGACCCCGTGAGATATACCGTCTCCCGCGCCGGCGAAACCGCCCGTCGCTTCCGTCGCCCCTTCGGGGCGCGGGGC
>JACQVU010000403.1 GCA_016209585.1 Planctomycetota bacterium | reverse complement strand
GGTCGATGAGCGGGGCGCGGGGGCGCGAGCCAGCCTCGCCTCCCCGCCGCCGCTGCTGGCTGACCTCACCGGCCGCGGGCTGATCTCCGCGGTTGCGGCGGACGCGGCGGCGTCGCTTCGCCGGGAGGCGATGGAGCGCCGCGCGGCCGTCGCGCCGGGGCGGGGCTTGACGGCGACGCCCGCGCCCACGGCGGCGCCGATGCGGACACCGGCGGCGACGCCGACGCCAAGGCCCACGTCCACGCCCACGCCAGCGATGGCCTCGCCGACGCCGACGAGATCGCCGGCCCCCGCGGCCCGTGCCCCGGTGGTAGGCGTGACCGGGACCGGCGCCGGATCGACCACGACCACGGCCGCGGCCGACGCCGGGGTGGTGGTGACGGCGGCGGAGCCGGCGCCGGGCCGGCGCTTCGGCGACTACCAGGTCCAGCGCGAACTGGGGCGGGGGGCGATGGGTATCGTATATCTGGCGACGCACGTGCCCAGCAACCGCGAGGTGGCGTTGAAGGTGATGCCCTCCAGCCTGCTCTTGTCGGAGACAGACCTGGCCCGTTTTGAGCGCGAGGCGCGTGCGGCCGCGCTGCTCTCGCACCGGTCGATCGTGCCGGTCTACGACTCGGGCGCGGTGGACGGGGTGCGGTACATCGCCATGGGCGTGGTGAACGGCGAGACGCTGCGCGCGGTGATCGACCGCGGCCGCATCGCCCCCGACCGCGCCGCGCGGCTGGTGTTCAAGGCCGCGGAAGGGGTGTGGCACGCCCACCAGCGCGGGGTGATACACCGCGACATCAAGCCCGCGAACATCATGGTCACGCGGGACGACGAAGTGTTCATCGTGGACTTCGGCCTGGCGTTCGAGAAGGAAGACGCCACCCTCACCACCACCGGCTCGCTGGTGGGCACGCCGATGTACATGGCCCCGGAGCGGTTGCTTGGCTCGCGCGCCCAGGTCGGGCCGGGGTGCGACATCTACTCGCTCGGCGCCACGCTGTTCGAGACCGTCTCCGGCCAGCCGCCCTTCGACGGGGACGACAACTACGACATCATCCGCCGCATCCTGTACGAGCGGCCACGCGACATCCGCGCCATCTACCCCGGCGTGCCCCCGCGAATCGTCGGCATCATCGAGAAGGCCATGGCCCGCGAGGTGGCCGAACGCTACCCCACGGCCTACGAGATGGCGCAAGACCTCCAGCGCTTCGCCCTCCAGATGAAGATCGACCGGCTCGACACCCTTCGCGCCTCCCGCGCCCCGAAGAAACGGCGCTGACCGCCCACGCGGCCCATGCCATGACCTCTTCCGCCTGTCCCCGGTGCGGCGCCGTGGCGGACTCCGGCCCCGGGGGCGCGCCCGCCCGTTGCTTCACCTGCGGCCTGCCGCTGGCCGCGGCCGACCGCGCGCGCCCCGCCCCGGCCGACGACGACGCCCCGCTCCCCGTCGTTCGCTTCGTCCACCAGGCCGACCTCGAAGGCCGGTTGCTGGAGGTCTCCACGCCGCCCGGCGCGGCGGAGGAGACGCTCACCAACCTGTATGATACCGCCGGCGCCCCGCCTCTCCCCGACGAGCGCGGCACCAACCTGGTTCCCGAACCGGCCGCGCGCCTCGACGCCGTTCCCGTCGAGCGCCTGGAAGAGCCGGCCGCGCGCGACGCCTGGCTTCCCACCGACCTGCCCCCGCCCGCGCCAGCCGAAGCGCCCGCCGCGGGGGGGGCGACGCGGGAACCCGCGACAACCCGGCCCCGGCGGCCGACCATCCTGCCTGCTCCGCCCCTGGGGGAGTCCGCCGCCGGCGCCGCTCCCGTGCCCCGCGCGGAGACGCCCGCGGGGCGACCGGGCGGCGCTCCGGCGCCAGGATCGGGATCGCCGGCCTCGCCCATTCCCATTCCCCGCGTGCCGCTCATCCTGGCGCCGGGTCCGGGCGCGGCTGTGGGGCCGACTCCGCCGCCGCTGCCGTTGCCGTTGCCGGCGACGGCGACGGCGACGGGTGATCCGCGGGCGAGGCGGAAGGCGCGCCGGGGCCGCCGGCGCGCGGCGCTGGGGAGGCTGCTCGCCGCCCTCGCCCTCGCGGCCCTGGGGGCCGCGGCTGCGTGGGGGTGGTGGGCCTACGCGCCTTGACGGGCGTTTCGCCCGGCGGAAGTCGCGCGAGGATCATCTTGGGAAGATGAAAGCGCATGGCGCCCGATTTGAAGTCGCGCCCCGCCGGCGTGCCCTTGCCGCGCACCAGCGCGCCCACGCCGGCCCGGCCGGGCAAGGGGCGTTCGCCCGCGCGCCAGACAAAGAGGATGCGCCCTTCCTCGGCGCAGGCGTAGAGACCCTGGCCGCCGCCGGAGATTTCCAGCGGCGCGCTGAGAACGCGCGCCGAGCCGCTGGTGGGCGGGCGAAGCGCCCCGGCGCCGGGCCGGGGCGAACCGGCCGGTTTCTCGAAGCCGAGGTAACTGAAACTCAGTTGCCGCCGTTCAATGCCGGCGGCGTGGGTCAGCGCGAAGAGCCAGGGCGGCGGCGCGGGGTGGGCGCGGAAGTGGCACCAGCTGCGGTCGCGGGTGTTCACCAGCGGGCAGCGCGCCGCGTGGGTGCACGGGCCGAGCAGGCGGACGGCTCCGGCTCCGGCGAGGGCGTCGCGCACCGCCATGAGCAGACGCCCCTGCTCGCGCGTGCCGGGTTCGACGAAGAGCGCCCGCGCGCCCGGCGCCAGGCGCGCCTCGACGGCGTCGAGCAAGAGCGTGATCTTCTCCCGCCGCCAGCGCGACCTGGCCCACTCGTTGAACGAGTCGTTCTCGAAGACGAAGGTCACGCGCTCCCAGGGAATGGCCGCGCCGGCCGCGCCGCCCAGCAAAGTGTCGAAGTCGCCGTGAACCGGGCGCACCTGCCACGCCCGCCGCGGCGCGACCAGGTCCAGAAGGCGCGTTCCCATGTTCTGGCACCGGGTCTGCTTGTCGGCGGCCAGGAACAGCACCCGGCGGTCCAGCGCCTCGGGCCGGCGCAGCGCCAGGTAGAGCGGCAACGTGAGCGGGCCGGCGCCCAGGTCCAGGATGACCGCGCCCTCGGCCGTGAGGCGGTCAAGCAGGTCGCCGTGCAGCGCCAGCAGGGCGTCGAAGCGCAGGAACGCCCAGGGAACGAAATAGGCGAGATAGGCCGAGAGGATGCGCGGATCGTCGAGATAGTCGCTCTCGACGAACGACGACCGCAACAGCGTGAGCGCCGTCGACACGCGCCGCACCACCGGCGCCGCCGCGCGCAACAGCCGTTGCGGGCCTTGACCGCGCGCGCCGACCGCCTCAGCCAGCAGGTTGGGCCATGACGCGAGCCAAGCTGCGGCGGGAGCGCGTGGGCCGGCGTCGTGGCCGGTCGGCCGAGTGGAGAGATCCGCGGCCATGACCGCGACCGGCGACGACGCCCCCGGCCGATCACCAGTCGGCGCGGCCAGGGGCGGACCAGGCGGAGCCGTCATACACCTCCCGCAGCCGTGCGCCGATCTGGGAGGCGGTGGCGGCCACGTTGACACCGGCGCGGGTGAGGGCGTCGATCTTGGACTTCGCGGTTCCGCCCCCGCCGGAGATGATGGCGCCGGCGTGGCCCATCCGCTTGCCGGGGGGCGCGGTCTGGCCGGCGATGAATGCCACCACGGGCTTCTGGACGTTCTGGAGGATGAAGTCGGCGGCGCGCTCCTCCGCGTCGCCGCCGATCTCCCCGATCATGATGATGGCCGCGGTGGCGGGGTCGCGATTGAAGAGGTCGAGAATCTCGAGGAAGTCCAGCCCCTTCACCGGGTCGCCGCCGATGCCCACGCAGGTGGACTGCCCGAACCCGGCCTGCGTCACCTGCCACACGGCCTCGTAGGTGAGCGTGCCGGAGCGTGACACGATGCCCACATGGCCCGGCCGGTGGATGTACCCCGGCATGATGCCGATCTTGCACTCCCCCGGCGTGATCACGCCCGGACAGTTGGGGCCGACCAGCCGCGCGCGCCGGCCGCGCATGAAACTCTTCACCCGCGCCATGTCCAGCGCCGGGATCCCCTCCGTGATGCAGACCACCAGGTCCAGGTCGGCGTCCACCGCCTCCATGATCGCCGACGCGGCGCCCTCCGGCGGCACGTAGATCACCGACACGTTGGCGCCGGTCGCCTCCCGCGCCTCCTTCACCGCGTGGAAATAGGGCATGTCCACGGCGAGGGCGGGCATCTTCAGCGTCTCCGTCCAGCGCGTGCCTCCCGCCCCGGCCTTCACGGCCGCGACCATTTTGGTCCCGTATTCCAGGCACCAGCCGGCGTGGAACTTGCCCGTCTTTCCCAGACCCTGGGTGATGACCTTGGTGTTCTTGTCGACGAGGATGCTCATGAGCGCCTGCCAATGGCGGTAACCGTTCACCCCCTGCTTTGGAAGGTAACCTACTATGGGGGCGGGAGGGGGTAAACGGATACCCGGAAATTTTGGGTGGAGTCCGCATGGTCGAACCCGTCGTCAGCCGTCACCCGGATGGGTTTGGCGGCGCGGGCGTGCCCGGGGGCGGGGGCGCTGTTGGTGTCGGTGTCGCCGCCGGCGGCGGCTCGCGCGGGGGCGATGTTGCCGCCCCCGTCGATCCCCCCGCGCGCCCACCGCCCCGCCCCCGCGCGAGCCAGATGATAAACACCAGCAGCGTCGCCAGTAACGTGGCGCCGGCGAAAAGCGCGAGCGTCTCACCGGGCGCGCCGGTTGCGGGTGGCGGGCGCGCGGGTTGCCCGTCGGGGCGATCCGGGGTCGCGGGTTGCGCGGAGTCTGGCGCGCTGCGTGCGGCCGCATTCCCAGAACCATTTGATCGCGAGACAAAAACGCGTGTGCCACCAGATGGGTGTTCCGGCGTTCCCGCCGTCTTGGACAAAGTTCCGATGATGCGCGCTGAAGAAACATCAGGCGGACCGAGGAACCAGATATCAATGCCGTGGCGATCGTTGGGGCCGAATGGCCTCTGATACGAACCAGGGAGTTTTACACTAGCGGACCATCGACAACCTGCCTGGGAGGCCGCAAGGTTCAATATACGTCGCAGAGTTTGACCCGACAGATCGGGCAGGTTCACTTTGCGCGCACCGTAATCCGGAGAGCCGCCGAACCAATCGTACCCGCCCCAGGAAAACCCTGCCTCACAGACCGCAACGCCGACGCAATCAAGAAGCGAGAACGTACCTCCTGGGAAAGTAACCGTTCACCCCCTCCCCAGGAAAAGAAAAAGTTTTTTTCTTTGCCATGATCTATCTGTCATGATCTCATACCGCGCATGGCGGGGATCG
>JACQVU010000419.1 GCA_016209585.1 Planctomycetota bacterium | reverse complement strand
CCGGGCGCTTCCGGCCGCCCCGGCGCGTCACGGCCGTTGCCCGGGTTGACCGCGGCGGAGCGCTGCGACATCGCGGAACTCACGCCAAGCCGCGAAGACGCGGAGGGAGTTTCGGGATCGGCAACCGCCGACCGCTGCGACGCCCTCACGGGCGCGCTACCAACGTTCGTAGTTCCGCCGTCAGGCGGTCCGTCACCTGACGCCCTCACGGGCGCACTACCAACCGCGCGCGCCAGCGGGGCGACTTGGCCGCCACGCGGCGAGAGGTCTTCGAAGATGGCTTCCAGGTCGATCATTTCGCCGGTGTTCACCACGGTCGTCACCAGAATGTAGTCCGGGAAAGCCTTGCTCGAATCCGCGTGGTCGTACCCGTCGTCCCCCGTCACCTGGATCGGAATAGCCGGGGGCACCGTCCACACCGTCGCATCCACAAACGGGTCGTTGCCGCCCCACACGCCGTTTCCATCCTTATCATGATACACCCGAATCGTGTACACGGGGTCGAAACCCACGGCCACGAACGTCCGGCCGCCGGCGGGGAAGAAGCCCGACGCGGGGTTGGCGGTGGCGCCGGGCGAGACCTCGAATTGCACATCCTGTTCATGGCCGGTCTCATCGGTCAGCGTGTTCAGCGCGACCACCGAACCGGGGGCGACCACCAGCACTTGGTTGGTCGGGTCGCGGCGCGGGAAATCGACGAAGTTCAGCGGGTGGGCGTCGTCGGTGGCCTTGACGCCGAGCAGGTCAACAATGTGTACGTGCGGCCCGAAGCCGAATGCCAACGGCGCAAGGTCTTCCTTGCACTTGGCGGCGATCTCGAAGTCTCCGGCCTCGGAGAAGCGCACTTCCGCGCCGCCCGGTTTGAAGTCGCCGACCGGCGGCATGACGCCGTTGATAGGCTTGAAGCCGAACTGAAACTCCGCTTCGCGCCCGGCGGGCTCGGTGGTGATTTGAAGCGACACGCGCGCGAGGTTGTTCGCGCCGAGGAAGGTGGTCAGCGCGAACTGCCCGGCGGTCACGTCGGCCGTGTTCGACGGATTGTCAAGGTCTTGCAGCACCGCCGTGGCCACGCCCACCTTGATGAAGGTCGTTTCAGCCGCGTCGGTGCCGCACCTGAAACGCAGCACGCGCGGGCCGCCGCCGATGAAGCCGTCCAACCGTAGATCGATGTACGCGAAATGTCCGCCGATGCGGTGGCTGGGCGAGTCGATGCCGTCGCCTTGCAGCGCGTCGCGGTCGACGGAGACGTGCGACAAGAGTTCCTCAGTGACGTCCACGTCGAACTCCAGCGTGGCGGTGAACAGTTCGCCCGGGCAGACTTCGGGCTTGTCGACCGTGACGTTCTTGAGGTCGGGCACGCGGACGCGGACGGTGGCCACCGACTCGTCTTCGCAAAGTGTCACACTGGCATCGTACAGGCCCGGCGAGGCGTATCGCAGCGAGAACTTCGGCCCGGCCCCCTCCGCCTGGGTCGCGCCCGGCGCGTGGTAGCGCACCATCGGCGCCAGCGGGTCTTCCTGCGGCCCGCCGGGGTTGTTCTCGGCGGCCTCGCTGAAACCGTGCAGATTGACGAAGTCGCCGGCGCAGAGCAGGGTCTCGCCCGTCGCGCCGCGGTTGACCGTCAACAGAATGTTCCCCTCGCGCGGCTCCACCACCCGCACGTCGCGCAGTTGCACGACGTTCACCTCCATCTCAACGTCGGCCGGGGCGTCGGCGGGAGGATTGGCGAAGGCGTCGCCGCACATGCCGGCGCGGACGACGTGGATTCCAGGCGTGGAGAAGGTGGTGAGGAACGATTCGCCCGCGCCGTCAGCCGGGACGCCGTCGGGAGCGGAGTATTTCATCTTGCTGATCGGCACGCCCGTGGCTGAGGGGCGCGCCGTGACGTAGACCGGCCGCGAGAGGCATGTGACAAGGCGATCGGGCGCGATCTTCGTGAACAAGGTGTTACTCGCGGCCAAGTCGGTGGCGCGCGCGATATCGACCGTGAAATGGCCCGACCAGTCGCACCGCTGGTTGAAGGTTCCCGACTCGGGGTCCGCGGGGTCGACCAGGTAGGTATAGGTGGCGCCGCCCGTGAAAAGGCCGGAGATGAGGTTGAAACCGTCATGGAAGCCGTTGAACGTCATGTTCAGGTGGTCAGCCGATCCCACCGAAGCCCCGAAGGGGCCGGGCGAGACCCCCTCGCCAATCACCGTGAAGTTCACCGACCCGCCGGGCGTGCCCGCGCCCGACAGAGTGTACGGCAGGCCGGAGGCGGAGTGGGTCTCGTTGGCGAAGATCGCTCCATTCGTGGTGCTCACGTCGATGTCGGTGTCGCCGAACGGGCTGATGAAGCCGTCGGTCGATTGTTCGCCGCAGTCAATCTGTTCGATGAAGAACTTGAGGACCCAGACGCAGCCCAGGTCCGCGGGCGTCACCGGGGCGAAGAGGCTGAAATGCGACGCCTCGACCGTGACGGTGTTGGCGGCCGCGTCGCGCGCCGTGACCGCCAGCCGGCGCCAGGAAGCGCCGGCCTCCGAAGGCAGCGTGACGACCTCCACGCGGCTCTCGTCGAGGCCCAGGCGCGCCAGGCGCGTTTCGTCATAAGGCAAAGTGACCAGCGCGGGCGCGGCGAACGTCAAGCCCGACGGGCCGAGATCGACGCACGGCCCCAGCACCATCACGCCCGCGGGCAAAGGCAACGGCGTGACGGACGCCGCCGCCCTCACCCGGCCTTCGGCCACCCTCTCCCGGTGGGAGAGGGTTGGGGTGAGGGGCTCGCCCGCGCCCGCCTCCCCCGGAACCGGCGTGTACGCCGGCGTTAGCGGCTG
>JACQVU010000418.1 GCA_016209585.1 Planctomycetota bacterium | reverse complement strand
CGGCGGGGAGTCCGAGGGAAGCGATGAGCTGGCGGGAGATGCGGGCGGCGTGGGCGCGGTACTCGTCGGCCGGTTTCGTGGAGAGCAGCGGAATCTTGCCGCCGGCCATCACGGCGTGGCCGCCGGCGGTGCCGTGGGGAATGACCAGCGCCTTGACCTCGCGGCCGACGTTGCCCTTGGCGTCGGTGGTGCGAAGGGAGAGCACCAGCGCGCCGTCGCTCCGGCCCATCACCAGGGAGTAGGCCGTGCCGGCGACGCGCTGGAAGGCGTCAGCCATTTCCGCGACGATCTCGCTGGCGGCGACCTCGCCCATGTCGACGATGACGGCCGGCCCGTGGACGCGCGCCTGGTCCACGGCGTTGCGATAGCAGGCGAAGTATCCGCGGGAGCGGCTGGGGGTTTCGATCTCCGCGAGGAGTTTCTTGTCGGCGCGCGGGAAGAGGTAGAGGTAGGCGTCCATGTCGCGCGGGCCGGCGAGGCGGGTGAAGTGCAGGGTGTCGACCTTGATGCCGTAGAGCAGCGCGGTGGCGAGCGTGTGGGGGACGCGCAGGCGGGCGTGGCGGAGATACTCGGTGACGATGGTGGAGACGGCGCCGTAACTGGTGCGGATGTCGGCGAAGAGCGCGCGCGAGCGCCCGGCGCTTTCGAGGTGGTGATCGAACTCGATGAAGGGGGTGAACCGCGGCGGCAGGGCCGTGTTCTCGGTCCCCTGGCGGCAGTCGACTAGGATGGCGAGATCGAACGTGCCGAAGTCGAGCAGTTCCGCGGGGAAAATGTCGATTCCCAACGCGCGGATCATCGCCTTGTTCTCCGCGCGGCCGATGGCCCCGCCGTAGGCCACCACGCACCGGGTGCGCCCGTGGGTGCGCTGACGAACCAGGTGCTCCAACCCCAGCGCGCCCGCGATGGCGTCGGGGTCCGGCGTGTTATGCGTCAGAATGACGATGCTGCGCTTCCGCTGGACGATGCGCAGGAAGCGGGCCGCGCGCAGGGGTGTCAGGTCGCGATGGACGCTCACGGCGGCGGCGGATCGGAAGGCAGCGGACGATCGGGGCGCGGGGCCGCGGCCTTGGCCTCGGGGCGGGAGGCGGGAATCGACGCCGACGCCGCGTCCGCGTCCCCGGCCTCCTCGTCCTGGTCCTCATCGAACTCGTCGTCCGACTCGGCTCCGTTCGAGGAGAGCGCCCCGCCGTCGATGCTGGCCTCCATCAGCCGCCCCGGCCGGAAGACGACGACACGGCGCGGGGAGACGGCGACCTGCTCGCCGGTGCGCGGGTTGCGAGCCTTGCGGGCGGCGCGCTCCTTGACCTCGAACACGCCGAAGTTCCGCAACTCAATGCGGCCGTCCGCGATCAGCCCCTCCACGATGGCGTCGAACATGCCCTGCACGACGGCCTTGGTCTCGACCTGCGTCCGGCCGAACTTCTCCGAGATGTCCTTGACGATGTCCTTCTTCGTCACGGCGCGCCTCATCCGCTCGTTGTTGGTTGCGGCGCGTTGTAGCAGAGGGCATGCCGGGCGTCAAGGGAATAGCGCATAACCCGTGGCGCCCAAAAGGCTTTCGTCGATCCCCCCCGGCGCGAGCCGCGAGAACAACCGGAGCAGGAGGTCGGCGCAGACGTTCAGCGAGACACTCTCCGGTCCCCCGCGCTCAATGAACCGCGCGCCGCGAGCGCCCAGATCCGCCCGTAACGCCGGATCGTCTATCAGCCGCTCCAGCGCGGCGGACCACTCGCCGGGGCGGGTCGCCGGGACCACCGCCCCGCCGGCCCTCTCGATGATGGCGCGGTGTGGACCGACGGGCGAGGCCACCACCGGGATACCGGCCGCCAGGTACTGGTACACTTTGTAACCGCACTTCCCGCGCGTCCACAGATCGTCCGGCAGCGGCGCCAGGCCGACGTCCAGCGCCGCGAGCCGCTCGATCTCGCCCTCCGCGCTCCACGGAACGCGCTCCACCGGCGTCTCCGGCCAATCTGGGAAACCATCCGAGATCACCCGCATCACCGCCCTCGCCCGCCGCAGCGCGAGGGCGCGCGTCACGCCCTCCCGCGCGAGCGACAGGTAGGGCGCGGTCCCCCGGCTGCCCACCCAGCCGACCACGACGGCGCGCGCCTCTCGCCCCGCCTCCACCTCGCGGCTGGCCCGCGCCGCGCGGGCGGCGGCGAACTTGTCCGCCGCCACGGGCGTGGGGACGACGGCACACTTCTTCCATGCGCCCACCAGACCCGCCGCCTGCCGCAGGAAGCGGTTGCCGGCGATGAGCAGGTCGGCGGCGCGCGCCACCCGCGCGAACCCGAGCAGGCGGCGCACCGAAAAACGCCGCATCGGCCCGGCGGACGCGGACTCCCGCAGCATCACGGCGTCGTCGAAGTCGAAGACCAGACGGCGCGCAGCGCGGCGCAGAGCGATGAGCCGCGGCCGTGGAAGCAGGGCGCGGGAGAGAACCACGATGTCGGCGCTCGCCGCCTCGTCCAGCGCGGCGGCGAACTCGGTGTCGGGCGATTCACCCGCCCGCGATATCTCCCGCACCCGCGCCTCCACGCCCGCGCGGGCGAAGAGCGGCAGGTATTGCAGGATGCGATACCGACACGACGGACGCAGGCGGTTGGTGGTCAGGAAGAGGAGTCGCACGTGAAAGGGATCGGCGGCCGTCGGCCGATCAACGTTCACCCCCGCGCGACCGGCCCCAGCGCCGACGCGAGGCGCGCCAGCGCGGGGATGTCCAGCCTCTCCCCGCGGACGCCGGGATCGATCCCGGCCGCGATGATCGCCGCCTCCAGCGCGCCGCTCCGAGGCGCGATCCCCGCCAGGCGCAGGGCGTTGGCCAGCGTCTTGCGGCGATGCTCGAAGATCGCCCGCGCGACCCGCGTCACCGCCCGGTACCCCGTGCCCTCGCCCGTGGCCGTCCGCGGTCGGGGCGAGATCGCCACCAGCGCCGACTCCACCCGCGGCCGCGGCCAGAAGACGGACGCCGGCACCGGCCGCAGGAGGCGTGTCGCGGCCAGCAGGCCGGCCACCACCGAGATGATACCGTACGCCCGGGCGCCCGGCGGGGCCAGCAGGCGGTCGGCCACCTCGCGCTGCACGGTGAACACCATGCGCTCAATGGGAAGGCCGGACTCCAGCAGGTTGCAGATGATGGGCGTCGAAATGTTGTACGGAATGTTACCGACTACCTTCAGCCGCCCGTGGCCGCCCGGTGGCCTTCGCGGCCGCGGGGCGGCGAGGCGCGCCTGGAGAGCCTTGAGGATCGCCGGCGCCAGCCGCCGCTTGCCGTCAAGCAGATCGGCGTGCACCAGTTCCAGCGGCGCGCTGGGCGGGGCGTGGTCGCGCAGGAAGCGCACGAAGCCCGCGTCGATCTCGCACGCCACCACCTCCGCGCCGGCCTCCAGCAGGTGGCGGGTGAGCAGGCCGGGGCCGGGGCCGACCTCCAGCACCAGGTCGCCGGGAGCGATCTCCGCCGCGCCCACGATGGCGCGAAGCATGTTCCCGTCCACCAGGAAGTGCTGCCCCAGCCCCTTCCTCGGCGCCAGCCCCGCCGCTTCCAGGGCCGCGAGAAGTTCGGTTTTCGTGGCGGGAAGAGTCATCCGGTTGCCGCGGGCGGCCGCGATCCTTACAATGTTTTGACTCGCCGTCCAGCACCGTCGGTCGCCGGACCGGCGGCGGGTGAACGAAGCCCACGGTCGAAAGGATCTCCCGATGCCGGCCACCACACCCCCTCGCGCCTGCTTCCCGCCCGCGCCCCGCGCGCTGTCCGCCGTTCTTCTGGTGGCGGCGCTGTTCGCGGCCGGGATCCTCAGCGCGCAGGAAACCACGCCCGACAACGTGCGCCGCGGGCTGGACATGGTGCGCGCCGCCTACGGGAAGATTGAGAGCGTGGAGGTCACGCGGCACATCACGCAGACCACCACTCGCTCCAACTTCACTCGCACGGATCGTATCGCCTTTCAGGCGCCCGGACGCCTCCGGGTGGACGATCTCAGCGGAACGGTGCTGTTCAATGACGGCACCGCGACGCTGGTGTACCCGTCCGGGTTCAAGAGCGTTTCGGCCTCGGTCTTTCGGGAGAACCTCGAAAAGGCCGGTGTCATTGTGGATTCCCAGATCAGTCTCTGGAACACGCTGTTCGCGTTCAGTCCCACGAGTCTGCGCCGAGTTACCTGGACTGGAATGGAACGCGTGACTCACCCGCGGCCCAGTGACGGGGGCTTGGACCTGACGGCCTTTGCGGGGACGTTCACCATGGATGGCGGCGCCGCCCAGGTGAAGATGACAATCAGCCGTCCGTCGCTTCTCGTGCAGATGTTGGTTATGGAATCCGGCGCCTTCCACCGCGTCGATACGTACACCTACCACAAATTGAACCAGCCGCTGGACGAGGGGTTGTTTGTTTTTCGCCCGCCGGCGGAGAAACCCGCGGACGCAATGCCCAAGATCGAGACTGGCGCCATCGAGCCGAATGTCAAACTGGAAGGGAAGGTGCTTCCCGGCGTCAAGGGTGTGGAACTCAAAGGGAAGGCGCTTCCCGGCGTCGAGGGTCTGACTTTCAAGTCGTTGCCCGGCGCTGAGAACATGAGGGTGATTGTTCGCGACGACAACGACGGCAACTATCGAACGGAGTTGCTCATTCCCCGCGGCGACCAGCCGCCCGCCCCGGGGCCGATCGCCGAGGATCGCGGGGGTGAGGCGAAGCCCGGCGACGACCAGGCCGCCCCGCGGCCCGCGCCCGCGCCGGGGACGAAGGGGGCGAAGTTCGTCGACTTCACGGCCAAGGGGCTGGACGGCAAGGAGTTCAAACTGTCGGACTTTCGGGGCAAGGTGATCATCCTCGACTTCTGGGCCACCTGGTGCCCGCCCTGCCGCGCGGAGATCCCGCACTTCAAGGAACTGGCGAAGGAGTACGGCCCGAAAGGGCTGGTGGTGATCGGCGTGTCCGACGAAGAGCGGGCCACGGTCGCCAAGTTCGCCGACGCCAACGGCATCAACTACGTCATGGGGCTGGCCAAGTACCAGAAGTTCGGCGCGCCCTACAACAAGATCAACGCCATTCCCACCACCTTCGTCATCGCGCCCGACGGCGCGGTGGTGGAGCATTTCGTCGGCTCGCGGCCCAAGGCCGTCTTCGAGGCTCTCGTGAAGAAGCACCTGCCCCGCCCGACGGAGCCGGCGCCCACGCCCGCTCCCGACCAGGGCGGCGGCGAGGACTTTTGATCTTCGCCGCGGTGAGGAGCGCCTGCCAGGAGAGGCGGCGCATGGTCCGGGTCTTCATCGCGCCCAATCTCCGCCGGCTGGTTCCGGCCTTGCCGCGCGAGGTGGAGGTCGAGGCCCGCACCGCCAGGAAACTCATCGCGGAGCTGGAGCGCGGCTACCCCGGCCTCTCCGCCCACCTGCTCGACGACCAGGGAGCGCTGCGACAACACGTCAACCTCTTCGTCAACGCCGAGCGCATCGCCGACCGCGCCGCGCTCGCCGACGCCCTCCCCCCCGGCGCGACCGTGGACATCATCCAGGCGCTGTCGGGGGGATAACACCGGCCGGTCTTTCTTTCCATGAAGCGTCCTTCCTTTCCCAAAACGAGGCGACGACGCCCGAGACGACGCGCCCGTAACCCGTGGCCGGCCAACACGTTGCGGAGAGCGCCGCACCTGGCGCGGATCGGTCCCGAAGTTGCTTCCTCAATGGCTGCGGTCCGTTGGTTTCAGCGCCGGTCGGGGTTGTCTCGAACGGCCGGGCTGTGTCACGGCTATGAACGGTATGGAACCGCAACGATTGTCAACCGGGGCGACCGACGCAACTGGCGCCGACTACCGCGACGTGGCCGGCGTGGTGCGGACGCTGCTGGTCGGGGATTCCATTCTGATGAGCACCGTGGGCTATCGCCCCAACCGCTTCCTGTTCCAGGAAGTCTGCCGGCGGGTCCACGTGCGGCTGGTGGAGCGTGGCCGCGTGGCGCGGACGGCGGCGGCTGGCTCCGCGCCGGCGGCAACGTCCCGGCCGGAGAGCGACGCCGCGGCGCGGGACGCGCTCCCGGACGCGGGCACGGGCGTGTGCGTGGGCGCGCCCCAGCCGTTTCGCGCGGCGGTGGAGGGCGGGCCGGCGGTGGCCGTGGCGCCGCGCGCGCAGCCGACGGTGGAGCGGGGTTCGGGGCTTCTGGTGAGCGACGTGGTGAACGCCTATCACGAGGTCTGGCGGCGAGACGAGCGCGATCTGTTGCGCTCCGCCAGCCCGCTGCGGGCCTGCGCGGTGGAGTGCCGCGGCTATACGCCGGTGATCACGTTCGAGGGAGTCGATGGGCGGTGCGCGCTGCTGGACCGCGATCCGGAGTGCCGCTGCCCGAACTCGCGGATCGACTTCTGACCCCGCCTGACCGCTGAAACCTGGCGACCGCCGACCACCCGCTACTGTTTGAGCACGTATTCCCGGCGGGTGAACCAGATCATTCCGGCCGCGAGCAGCGCGACGGTGGCGCCGACCACGATGAGCAGGGCGCGCTCCGGCGTGGTGACCTGGTTGAGGAAGGGCAGCGGCCCGTCGGGCGGAACGACCAGGAACTGCACCAGCCCCTTGAGGTGGAAACTGACGGCGAGATACCGGATGCGTCCCACGAAGAGGTTGGTGACGATGATCTGGATGACGAACGAATAGATGATGGCCACGATCATGGCCCGCGGGAAGACCACGCCGATGAACGAGAAGAGCGCCAGATAGAGGCTGGCCCCCAGCAACATGATCCAAAGGTGGGTATGAAAGACGGGGAAGGTGAGCCGCCGGGCGGTGTTGTTGAGCCGCCAGGCGCGGTCATCTCCGGCCGCCTTCTGGATGTTGGCCTGTTGCGCGATGGCGGCCCCCTCTCCGCCCAGCATGGCGTCCATCGACCCTCGCCCGGTGGCCGCGGCCTGCTCCTCGGCGGTGGGGCGCCAGTCGCGGCGCGACTCGGAGACGCCGGCGCGGAAGATCAGGAAGGTGCCCAGCAGCGAGATCGCCAGCAGAAGAGACACCCAGAGGTCCGCGGCCAGGAACTTGCCCAGGAAAATGCCCCACTTGGGCACCGGGCGCGTGAAGAGGTAGGTGATGGTGCGCGCCTCCACCTCGTCAGCCACCGTGCTGGTGCCGTAGAAGACGGCGACCAGCGCCACGATTCCCTGGATGTACACGTCGCACCAGAGGCCGGAGAGCGCCTCGATCATCCCGTCTTCCACCTGGCGAGTCGTTCCCTTGAACGGCCACAGCAGCCCCACCAGCCCCAGCGCCCAGGGCAACAGAAAGATGATGATGACGAAGACCGACTTGGGCGTGAACACCAGCCGGCGGAAGGAGGTGACGAACAGCACCCAGACCGAAAGGGCCACGCCCGCCCGAGGCACGGACGCCGACGGCGCCGCCGCAGCCGGTTCCGGCGCGGGGACGGGCGCGGGCGGCATGGCGGCGGGTTGCGGTGGCTCGATGGGCGGAAGGGCCAAGGCGCGATCCTTTTGCGTGCGCGGCCCGTCGATTATACTCGCCTTGGCAGAGCGTGTTGATAGCGTCCCCCCCGACGGCCAACTCTCGCGGGCGCGGCCCGCGCTGGATTCGACATGGGGAACAACGCACGATCCGGTGGAAACGGCGACGCCCGCAAGCCGGCGGGTCCGGGCCACGGGGGCAAGCCGGCGCCCGGCCAGGGCCGCAAGGGGCCGGCGGTGCGGCGGCGGCCTTCCGGCGCGGCGCGGCGCGGCCCGTCGGCGCTGGGGCGCGCCCTGCGCGTCTGCTTCACGCTCCTTCTCATCGCCGGCCTTGGCGCCGGCGGGTGGTTCGGGTGGCAATATGTCGCCACGATGTTGAAGCCGGCTGACGCCGATCGCTCGGCGACGCTCGACCGGAATCGCCAACTCGGCCGGGAGATCGGCCCCGGCGGGACGGGCACGCTGGAAGTCCGCCCGGTGACGGTCGTGGAAAAGCCCCCCGCGCCGGCGCCGGCGCCGGTCATCGGCGCCATCGTCGCGCGCCCGTCGCCGCCGCCCGTCGCCCCCCCGTCGGAGCCGGCCGTCAACGAGCAATCCATCCAGCAGGCCGCAGCGCTGGTCGCGGGGGGCAAGGCCTACTACCGCGACCGCAAGTACGCCGAGGCGCTGGGGCGCTTCCGGGAGGCGCTGGCGCTTCCGGGCCTCCCGAAAGACCAGGTGGCCGAGATCGCCCGGCTGGCCGACCGCGCCGACGTGATGGCCCGCCTGCTGGCCGTCAAGCGGGAGAGCATCGATCCGGGGCTGTGGGTCGCCGTCACGCGCACTTCCGGCGGGGGCGCCACGGGCCGCCTGCCGGCCGCCGGGGATCATGAGAAAAAGACGTTCGAGGTCCTGGTGACGAAGGGCGTGCGGGCTTTCTTCCGGCTGGAAGATGTGGGGAACATCCGGTTTCTCACCACGGAGGAGGTCAAGGTTCTTCTGGCGGGGCGGGTGGTGGCGAAGGAGGATCTGTGCCAGCGGGCGGGCGTGACCGACCTTTCGCGGCTGTACGCGCTGGCGCGTTTCGCGGTCGAGAATCACCAGGTGGACCGGGCCGTGGGGATGCTGGAGACCGCCTTCGACCGGGATCCGCAGGCGGCGCTGACCATCCGGGTACAGGACGATCCGGATTACAACATGTTCACATACGCCCGCGGCGTGGGCGACACGGCGAAGGTGAAGCAACTCGCCGACCTGTTGCGCGGCCGATACCCCGGCGCCGCCTTCCTCGACGACGTGGAACAGGAGACCAAGGTCTTCGAGGTGAAGAAGCCCACGAAAGAGGCCGTGGCGGAGATCGCCCGCAAGGTGGAAGCGGAGGTGAAGGTGGTGAAGGCCGCGGAGAAAGAGGAGCAGGCCGAGATCCGCAAGGCCGGCCAGAAGGTGGAGGAGGAGAAGAAAAGCCCCGAACAGTTGAAGGCCGAGAAATCGACCGACGCCGCCGAGGTGCTGGCCACCGCGCGCCAGTTCGCCGCCGAGGGGCGCGAGCACGAGCGGAACTCCCTCCCCGGCAAGCCCAACGAGAAGGCGGAACTGCGGAACGCCATCAAAACGTATGAGAAAGCGCGCGACCTCTTCCAGCGTGCGATCTCGCTGGGCGTCAAGGACGAGGACGCGGTGGAGGAGGAACTGGCCACCGTGATGTCCGGCATGTTCTGGTGTTCCAAAAGGACACCCATCTTCTGATCCCGCCCGCCGCCTCTCGCCGAACCGCCGCCACGGCCGCGAGCGGCGGCCGCCCGGCGTGGAGCCAGCGCCATGCCTTTCCTGCGCGACCTGGTCACAGTGGAGACGGCCCGCGACGCCCTCCTCGCGGTCGCCGAGCCGCTGCCAGCCACGCCGGAGAACATCGAGGAGGTGGCGCTGGCTGACGCCGCCGGCCGCGCCTGCGCCGAGGAGATCGCTGCGCCGGCCGACGTGCCGGACTTCGATCGCTCCGCCATGGACGGCTACGCGGTGCGCGCCGCGGACGTCGCCGGCGCCAGCCCGTCGGCTCCGGCCCGGCTGCGCCTGGTGGGCGCGATCTACGCCGGGGCGCGCGGCGACCGCCCCCTGGCGCCGGGCGAGTGTGCCCGCGTCGGCACCGGCTCCATGCTGCCCGACGGCGCCGACGCCGTGGCTCGCGCCGAGGAGTGCCGCGCCCGCGACGCCTCCGTGGAGGTGCTGGCCGCGCGGCGGCCGGGCGACGACGTGGTGAAACGCGGCAGCGACTTGGCCCGCGGGGCGCGCGTGGCCGGCGTCGGCGACGAACTGACCCCCGCCCGCCTGGGGGCGCTGGCCAACGTCGGCCGCGAGCGCGCGCGGCTCTTTCGCCTGGTGCGCGTGGCCATCCTCACCACCGGCGACGAAGTCGTCCCCCAGGGCCAGGCGCTCGCTCCGGGCAAGGTGTATGACGTCAACTCTTTCACGCTGGGCGCGCTGCTGCCGCGGTTCGGGGCGCGCGTCGTCATCCGCGTCCACTGCCCCGACGACCGCGAAGCCGTCGCCCGCGCGCTCGCCGCCGCCCTCCCCCGCGCCGACCTCCTGCTCTTCGCTGGCGGCAGTTCCGTCGGCGACAAGGACTTCCTTCCCGACGTCTTCGCCGCCGCCGGCGAGATACTCTTCCACGGCGTCGCCCAGCGCCCCGGCAAGCCCCTGCTGGCGGCGAAGGCGGGCCGCGCGTTGCTGTTCGGTCTCTCCGGCAACCCCGCCAGTTGCCTGCTCGCGGCCTACGTCTACGTGCTGCCCGTGGCCCGGCGGATGGGGCGGTTGCCGCCGCTCGCGCCCCGCCGCGCCGAGGCGCGCCTAGAGCGGGCGGTGAAGTCGCCCGCGGACCTTCACCACTTCGTGCCGGTGCGCGTCGGGGCCGACGGCTTGGCGGGGCTCACGTTCCGCGGCTCCGGCGCGATCTCGTCGCTGGCTGACGCCGACGGCTACGTGGAGTTCCCGGTGGGCAGCGCGGGCGCTCCCGCCGGCGCGCCGGTGGTCGTGACATTCTTCCCGGCGTGAGTCACGCGCCCCGCGCCAGCAGCAGCGGCCCGTCGGCGGGTTGGTCTGGCGGTTCCAGCCCGTGGGCACGGGCGAGGCGGAGCAGCGCGGCGCGGGACCAGATCGTGAGGTGAGTGGGGTCCTCCAGGTACCACCAGCCGTCAAGCGGCTGGCCGGCGGTTTCGAGGAATGCGGTTCCCACGGCCAGCACGCCGCCGGGCGCGACGAGGCGAAACAACGCCTCCGCCTCGTGGAGGGGGCGGCGGAAGTGCTCGACCACCTCCACGGCGGCGACGAGATCGAACGCCGCTGCGCCCAGCGCCGGCCAGGGCGCGAAAAAGCGGTCGCAGGCCGCCACCGACAACCCCCGGCGCGCGAGCAGGGCGGCCAGCACCGGGCGGGCCTCGCCGTCCGCGCGCGGTCCGCAGCCGAAATCCAGGGCCGTGCGCGCGCCGGGCCGGGCGGCGCACAAGGCGAGGGCGACGGCCTCGGCGCGCTCCACGTAGCCCGCGCAGCCCAGCGAGTTCTGGTGGCGCAGGTAGCGGGCGCGTTCTTCGGCGTCGGTCGGGTGGCGCGCCGCCGGCACGAACAGCAGCGGGCAACGGGAACAGCAGTGCCAGGGCCGCTCGCGGCGGGTGTGGTGAAGCGGCGCCGGGGCGCCGCACAGTGGACACGGGAGAGGCACGCCACCTGCCAGCGGGCTGGGGCGAGACCCACCGCGCACGGTCGTCAACCGAGCAGGGCGCGGAGGCGCTCGCCGTCGAACGTGATGACGCCGTGCTCGACGGCGGCCGCGACCACCATCGCCAGCCCCAACACCGCGATCACCGCCGCGCTGAAGAGCGGCGCGGCCACGGTCAGCCTGCCCCGGGCGCGGGTCCGCAGCAGGCGACGGGAGCCGAGCACCATCAGCGCGCCCACCGTGGTCAGCGTGGCGGCCAGGCCGGCGGAGAAGGCCAGCACGTAGACCAGGGCCACCCACGGGCGGCCGGACTGGATGCCGAGGGCCAGCACCGTGAGCGCGCCGGGGCAGGGAACGATGCCCCCCAGGAAGCCGAGCGAGATCGTCTGCCACACCGGCAACCCGCCCGCGCCGCGCCGCTTGCCGCTGATGAAGCCGGCGATCTCCGCATCGCTCACGCCGGGATGGACGTGTGGCAAGAGGCCGTGGCCGAGCGCGTGCCCGCCTTCGTGCTCGTGCTCGTGCTCGTGCTCGTGTCCCTCGCCACCGCCATGATCATGGTCATGGCTGGAATTGTCGTGTTCGTGGTGGTGCTCGTGAGCGTGGTGGCCGCCCTCGCCAGCGCCGTTGCTCCCCGCCCGCGCGGCCGCCAAGCGCCAGACGCGCGCGGCCAGCAACCATGCGCCCAGGAGAGCCACGGCCGCGCCCGACCAGACCTTCAGGTTCACTTGCACGCGCTCGTCCGCGCCGCTTTGCTTCAGCCAGAGGGCGAAGATCAGGCCGAGAATGATGATCGTGCCGGTGTGGGTGAGCGTAACCACCCCGCCGAGGAGGAAGGCGTCGCGCAACCGGCCGCGGCTCTGGATGAGGTAGGCCGCCACCAGCGTCTTGCCGTGGCCGGGCGACAGGGCGTGCGCCGCGCCGTACCCCACGGCCAGCGCCAAGCCGGCGAGGAAGGGCAGAAGCCCGCCGTCCAGGTAGGCCGCCAGCGCGGAACCCTCGTCCCCGTGCGCCAATGTCAGCAATCGGAGCATGACGACCTGGCAACTTGACCGCTGATCACCGGCGACTCCCCCGTCCCGTCATCCCGTCATCGGCCGCTGTTCCCGGCGCGTCACGCCTTCTCCATGACGAAGACGCAACTCACCGCCCCCGGGCCGCCGAGCGTGTGGGCCAGGCCGCGCCGCGCCTTCTTCACCTGGCGCTGCTCGGCCCGGCCGCGCAACTGGTCGCACACGTCGGCGATCATCCGCACGCCGCTGGCGCCGATGGGGTGGCCCATGGACTTCAGCCCGCCCGAGGTGTTCACCGGCAGCCGCCCCGTCAGCGCGGTGTCGCCCGACGTGGCCAGGCGCCACCCCTCGCCGGGGGCGGCGAACCCCAGGTCCTCGTAGTTGATGATCTCGGTGATGGTGAAGCAGTCGTGCACTTCCGCCACGTCGATCTCCCGCCCCGGGTCCCGCACGCCGGCCTGCCGGTAGGCCGCGGCCGCGGCGTATTTCGTGGCGGGGAAACTGGTGAAGTCGAACACCGGGTTCATCTGCGCGGAATAGTACCCGCTGGTATTGGCCAGGCCGACGCCGGTGATGAGCACGTAGTCGTCGGTGATCTCCTTCGCCAGTTCCGGCCGCGTCAGCACCACGGCGGCGGCGCCGTCGGTGGTGGGGCAGCAATCGTAGAGGCCGAGCGGCGCGGCCACTTCGGGGGCCTTGAGCGCCTGGTCGAGCGTGATCGCCTTGCGGAAGTGGGCCTTGGGGTTGCGCGCGCCGTTGGCGTGGTTCTTCACCGCGACGTGGGCCAGCGCCTCGCGCGGGGCGCTATAGTGCGAAAGATAGCGGGTGGCGCAGAGCGCGAACATCCCCGGCGCGGTGCGCCCCTTGCAGTAGACGGGGTGCCCCTTCTCCACGTGTTGCGCCACCAGCGAGGCCCGCGCCGGCACCTCGCGCATCTTCTCGATCCCCACCGCCAGCACGAAGTCGTACTCGCCAGAGGCCACGGCGAAGGCCGCGCCGCGCACCGCCTCCATGCCGGTGCAGCAGTAGTTGGTGACGCGGGTCACGGGCCGGGGGTAGATGCGCAGCGCCTCCGACAGCGACGCCGAGTTCCCCTCGAACCCCCACGCCATGGGCAGGTAACAGCCGAGCCAGGCGGCGCCGACGCGGTCCGGGCCGATGCCGGCGTCTTCCAGCGCCCCGAACGAAGCGTCGACCAGCAGGTCCTGAAAGTCGGCGTCAAACAATTCGCCAAACTTGGTCGTGGCGCTTCCGATGATGGCGACGTTGCGCGAAATGCCCATGTCGGGGGTCGGGGGTTGGGG
>JACQVU010000399.1 GCA_016209585.1 Planctomycetota bacterium | reverse complement strand
GGGGCGGGGGCGTGGGTGGGGGCGGGCCGGCGCCGGCCCCCTCCGGGTCGGGGAAGACGCGGTGCTTGGTGGTGTGCTCCGTGCCGATGAGCACCACCTGTTTGCCCTTGCGGGCGGCGCGGTTGAGCACCACCGGCCCCTGGAGGTTGGCCGTCATCAGGCGGGGGTCGGACGGAATGACGAGGATGACCAGCACGTGGGCATCCTTCTCGTCCTTGAGATCGATGACCTCCAGTTCCTCCGGGCGCAGGGTGATGTGATAGTCCTGCTTGAACAGCGCCGGTTCGCAGACCACGAACGCCACGTGGGGCGCGCCGATGGCCTGCAACCACTGGAACGGCCCGCCCGACGGGTTGGGCTGCAGGAAATACTCGCGGACGCCCGGGAAGCCGAGGATCCCTTCGGGAAACTCGAAGACCTGGTCGTCGGCGACCTCCACCTCGCCGAACCGGGATGTGGAGACCTTCCGCATCAGAATCAGATGAAGTCAAACAGGGAGATCTGCGAGACCTTGGCGGCGACCGAGAGACCGGCCTGGAAGACGTTCTGCAGTTGCTGGAACTCCATCGCGGCCCGCGAGAAGTCGAGACCCACGGCGTGGCCGAGCCGGGCCTTCAGCCGGGCGACGGCGCCGCTGAAGTCGTCGTCGAGGGCGGCCTTGGCCCCCAGCGAGCGGGAACGCTGGCCGACGAACTCCCGCACCTCAAGCAGTTTGTCGTAGGACTCACGCAACTGCTTCTGGGCCTCGGCCAGCGCGATGACGTCGTTGTTCCGGAGGGCGTCGCGCAGGACCGCGAGCGCCGTGAACACGTTGCCCCCGCGCTCCCCGGAGGGGTTGAGGCTGGGGCCGATGATGATCGACTGCCCCCCCACGTTCTGCGCCAGACCCAGGTCCTCCGGCGAGAAGCCGTCGTTGGCGCGGTCAATGCGGAAACTCTCCTCGTCGAACTGCCCGTCCACCGGCTGGCGAACGGCGTTGCCGGAGGTGGTGAGCACGCCCACCGGGCTGACGAGGCGGATGATGTTGGGGTCAGCCGTGGCCACAGCGAAGACGCGCTGCTGGCCGCCGTTGAGCGCGGCGTTGGCGTTGATGGCGGTGATCAGCTGCGCGGCGTTGGCGAAATCGGCCGCGCCGGCGCCGTTGTAAGTGAGCGTGGCGGTCTGGACGCCGCCCACGGTGACGGTCACGGTGTCGCCGTCGACGCGGTTGGGGTTCAATTGCACGAGGTCGGTGCGATCCTCGACCAGAAACCCGTCGCCGGCGGCGTTCAGTTTGGCCGCCGCGAAGGTTCCGGTGAGCGTGGCGTTGGCGTCGCCGGTGAAGGTCTTGAAGGCGTTCTGAAGGGAGGCGTCGCCGATGAACTGGTTGGCCGCCGAGTCGCGGTTGATCAGGTTCAGCACGTCGCCCACGGTGCGTGCCGCGCCCTCGGGCGGCTCGCCGAGGTCGATGGCGATCCGGTAGTTCTCGTTGCCGGGCGGCGCGCCCTCGCCCACGGGGTAGAGCGAACGGTCGTGGGTGACGATCTCGAAGTCCGGCCCGTTGCCCACCGGCACGCCGCGGCCGTTGTTCAGGGAGTCGAGCGCGCGGTTCTGGAAGTTGAGTTCCACGCCCAGGAGCGTCGCGGTGCGGGAGCCGGGGAGCGAGGCGTTGTCGACGTTGAGGCGCGCGCCCGACAAGCGCGACACGATGTCGAAACCGGTCGCCGCGTCATTGATTCGCGCCTGGACGAACGTCCCCGACATGTTGATCAGGTTCACGAGGTTCTCAACCGTCGGCTGGGCGCGCGGGTCGACCGCCGTGTTGAGCGCCGCCAGCGACACCTGGGCCACGTTGTCGCCGTTGCTGATGCGCAGGCCCGAGAAGTCGAAGTTGGCCGCGCCGTACACGTTGCCGGAACCATCGCGCAGGTCGGTCAACTTCGTGGCCATCGTCACGGCCGGGTCGAGATCCGTGGAGAAGAGATTGCCGCCGGGCGTCGTCTGAATGGTCCCCGCGGCGTTCGACAGGTCCACCTCCGTGCCGAACAACCCGCCCTGGGCCGCGCGCACCACCACGTTCTTGTCGTCCACCGCCTCCGCCAGCGCCTTGGGCGCGGCGCCGGTGGTGAGCGCGCCGTACCCGGAGACGTTGGCGATGGTCACCACGTCGCCCACGCCCGGCCCGCCCGCCTTGAAGATCGAAAGCCGGTTGGCGGCGGCGTCTTTGAACACCTCCACCTGCGACCCCAGCGAACTGTTGCGCACGTCGGTCTCGATCTCGTCCAGCGTCGCGCCGTTGATGGTCACCTGCGTGCCACCGTTGAGCGAGAGCCGGAAACTGGACCCCGCCGGCGGCGCCCCGCCCGAGAGGTCCACGATCGCCGCGCCCCCGATGGCGGCGGCGCGGACGCGTTTGACCACGTCAGCGCCCTTCTCGCCCGCGGCCTTGGAGATGGTGGCCGTGGTGGCGCCGACGTTGACATCAAACGAACCGACCAGCGCCGGGTCAACGATCGCGACGTTCTGCGCGGTGGCGTCGGCGCCGAAGCCAAGGTCGGCCGCCGCGCGCCCGCCGCCGACGTCGCGGATGGAGAGCAGGTAGTCCTGCGCGCGGGCCGCGAAGTTCTCCTCGTTGGCTTCGATGCGCAGCCGGCCGTTCTGCAGCGAGGCCATCACGTAGGTGGGCGGCACGCGGCCCGAAACCTGGTTGTCGGGCGCGCTGTTGATCTTGGCAAGCACGTCGCCCACCGTCTTGGCCTCGCGAAGATCGACCACGATCTGCCGGGGGGTGGTGTTGCCGACGGCGCCGACCTCAATGAGCACGCTGCCCAGGGCCACGCCACGCCCGCGGTTGAGCGCGGCCAGTTCGGTCGCCTCCCGCGCGATGGGGTTGACGTCCACCGTGCCGCGCACCGCCGGGGCGTTGGCGGCGAAGGCCTTGGAACCGGCCAGGTTGAAGACCACCTCTTCGCCCGGCTCCACTTCCGTTTTCACCTCGGCGTCGTTGCCCTGGTAGAGCACGAAAGAATCCACCACCCGGAACGGCTCCACCGTGCTCTTCGATCCCCCGAAGATGTACTGGCTGCCGTCGAAAAAGTTGGCCAGGGAGACGGAACGCTCCAGCGACTCGTCGATGCCGGTCGCCAGCGCCACCCGGTTCACCGTGGGGTTCACCGCCTCCTGCGCCGTGGTGCGCGCCGCCAGCAGAATATCGGTCAGGAGGCTGATCTGCTGGTCCATCTGTTCCAGGCGGCTCACGGCGCGGGCGCGGTTCTCCTGGAACTGTTTGGTGCGCGCCATTTGCGACGCCGCCAGCATGCCCTCGGCGGCGCTGACGGGATCGTCCGAGGGTTTCAGCACCCGGCGCTGCGCGGAGATCTGTTCCTCCAGGTCCAGCAGTTTGTTCGAGGTCTGGTTGAGCCGCGACAGCAGCGTGGCCGCCGACATGGCCTGCGTGACCCTGAAGAAACTGATCGGCGTGGCCATGGGAGGGGCTAGGTGCTGGGGGCGAGGGGCGAGGTGCGAGGTGCTGGGTGCGCGGGGCTGGGTGCTAGGTGTGAGGGGCGGTGGTCTTTGGTTCACGGGTCCGATCCATACGTCCCATACGTCCCATACGTCCCATAGGTCCTATCTTCCCATTCCTCACACCGAGTTGATCAGCGCCTGGAGCAGTTGATCCACGATGGAGATGAAGCGCGCCGACGCCTGGAACGCCCGCTGGAAACTGATGAGTTGGATGGCCTCCTCGTCGATGTTCACGCCCGAGATGCGCTCGCGCTCGTTCTGCAGTTGCGTCGAGAGCACCTGCTGGTTCGACACCAAGTCTTTGGCCTCGCTCAATTGCACGCCGATGGTCGAGGCCATGCCGATGAAGAAATCGTTGAAGTCTTCCGTGCCGCCGTTCATCACCTTCAGGCGGCCGAGTTTCGCCAGTTCCAGGGCGATGGTGTTGTCGCCCGGATTGCCGGTGGTGCTCGATGCCACCCGCGTCGCGTCTTCCTGAACCTCCCGGCTCACCTGCAAGTCGGCCGCCCGCCGGCCGGTGAAGAAGGTGTTGAAGCCGGCGGCGGCGAGGAAGTCGGAGGAGTCCTGCCCGAAGTAGAAGGTGTAGTCGTCGGACGTGCTCGCCAACCGCAGCCGGTTGTCGCCGGTGATCGAGGCTGACACCGGCAACGCCTGCGACGACCCCGCCGGAATGCCGAAGGCGTCCATCACCCCCGTGTTGATGCGCGTGACCAGGCTGTTGAGCGTGTCGTCCTTGCCCAGCGAGGCCACGCCGTCCTTGTCGAACTTCACGGTGACGGTCTTCACCAGGCCGGTGTTTTCGTTGTAGACCTTGAGCGCAAAGGCGCCGTTCTGCGTCCGGCCGCTCATCTGCGTGATCTCGAACGTGTCGCCGCCGGTGAAGTCGTGGGTGAAGGCGCGATCGAAGAGGATGCGGCCGCCCGCCGGGTCGAAATCGACGATGCGCCGGATTTCGCCGGCGTTGCGCCCGGAGGTGACGAACACGTTCATGCCCGCGAAGGGCGCCGCCGACTGCCCGGTGAGGTTGGCCGCGATGGGCACCAGGTTCGACGCCACCAGGAAGTCGTCGCCCGAGGCCCCGTCTACCTTCCCCTCCGTGGCCAGCGGCACCGCCGACACGTTGTCCTGGACGAACACGGTGTCGGAGTCGAGGGCGGAGAACCGTTTCAGTCCGATCCCCTCGCTGTGAATGCGGTTGAACTCGAACCCCACGGCCTGGGCCAGGAGGTCGAGCGATTGCTGGTGGTCGGTGATGATCCGGTCGCGGGAGGCGACCAGCCCGGCCAGGGAGCCGCCGGCGAGGCGCACGTCGGCGCCGGTGCGGGCGAACTCCACCAGCGTGACCACGGCGTCGCCGTCGTTCACGTCGCGCCCGGCCAGGAACGCCGCGTCGTCGCCGAACACCAGCGCGTCGCCGCCCACGAAGACGTTCACCACGCCGGTGCCGGTCTCCACGGCGTTGATCTCCAGCCGCTCGGAGATCTGGGAGAGCAGCAGGCCGCGGCGGTCGCGCAGGTCGTTGGCCTCGCCCTTGTTGAGCGCGCCGCCGTTCTCGGCGTAGAGAATGCGCTGGTTCAGGTCCGCGACCTCGGTGGCGTACTGGTTCACCTCGTTGATGGTGGTCTTCACCAGCACGTTCTTCTCGTCCCGCAACTGGCTGAGCGACCGGGCCGCGGCGTTGAAGGAGGACGCCAGGGCGCGGCCCGACTCCACCACGGTGCTGCGCACGGCCGCGCTGGAGGGGTCCAGCGACATCTGGTGGAGGGCGGAGAAGAACTCGTTCAACCGGGAGCCGAGGTCGGAGGCCCCGCTGGCGGCGTTGCTCGACGAGCCGCTGGCGGCCTCCACGGCCGAGATGGCGTTGAACACCTGCTCCACCCGTTCGAGCGTGTCGCGCTCGGTGGCCAGGCGGCCGAGGGTGGCGTTGGCCCCGCGAATGGCCGACTCCACCGCCTCGTCGATGAGCCGCCGCACCTGGGTGACGCCCACGCCGGTTCCCAGCTGCCCGAAGCCCACGTCCTGCGAGCCGAGCGGCGCCAGTTCCATCCGCTGCCGCGTGTAGCCGACGGTGTTGGCGTTGGCGATGTTGTTCCCCACCACCGCCATGCCGGCCTGCTGCGCCATGAGCGCCGTGCGGCCGATGCTGAGCGCGTTGAACAGCGACCCCATGGCGGCCTACGCCTTCCGATCGAAAAAGGCCCGCGTGTGGCGCGCGGCCGACTGCGGGCGCGCGCTGTAGGTGGCCGGCGTCACCCCTTTGCGCCCGGCGTAGAGATCGATGAAGGTGTTCGTCAACGTCAGCGACTGGTTGCACAGCGCCCGGTTCAGATTGTTCACCCGCGCCAGCCGCTGGGCGCGTTCGGTGAGGCCGCGGCGCAACAGATAGAGGTCCCCCTGCATGGCCTCCGGCGCGGCCGAGATCACGCCGCCCAGGCTCTCGTCGGCCAGCCGCAGCGCCGGGTCTTGCCGCAGCACGGCGATGGCGGCGCGGCGCGACACGTCGGCCTGGCGCACGTTCTCGCTCAACAACTCCTCCTGCGTCGTGCAGCGCCTCATCTCCTCCAGGTCGAGCGTGGTCAGCGCCCCTTTCTTGCGCTCCGACACCTCGATCAGATCGTCATACAACTTGGTGAGCCGCTCCAGCGTCACCCTCACGCGCGCGAACTTCGGGTCGCCCGTCATGGCTCGCTCCATGCCCCCCCCGCGCGGCGCCGCCCGTGACGGCGCGCCGCCCCCCATCAACCGACCGCCCGCGGTTCATCCCCGGACCCGCCCGAAGGGCCGGCCTCGGCCGCCACCAAACCCCCGTACCGCTTCACCAGCGCGCGGCTGACCCCCAGGTCCACGCGCCCGCCGTCGGCGATGCGCTGGGAAAGTTTCTCGTCCAGCAGGTCCTGGAACACCTCCTCGCCCCGGCCGCCGTCGAACAACTCCGACTTCTTCACCGTCTGGCGCATGCTGCGCATCAGCATCCCCAGGAAGAGAGACTCAAAGTCGCGCGCCGCGCGCGCCAGCGCCGGCCGGCCGCCGCGGAGGGCCAGCGCCTCGCCGGTGACGGCGCCAGCGACGGCGACGGGCGCCGCCGGGGGAATCGGGCCGAGCGGCATCACGGGCGTGGTGGCGGTCATTTGCGCGCCACCCGGCCGATGATCTGGCCGTTGCGCTGCAGCGCGTCGATGATCGCGATCTGATCCTTGGCCGGGATGTTCAGCGCCTTCATCTGCGCGCGCACGCGGGAAAGCGACGTTTCGCCGTCCTTAATCTCAATCTCGAAGTCGCCGTGGGAGACCGACCCCGGCGTCACCTTCACCCCGGCGTCGATGGCGATGGTTCCGGTGCGCTCGTCGATGGTCACGGTGGCCTCCTTCTCGGCGTCCACCTGCACGGTCTCGATGAACGAGAGAAACTCGGTTTCGCGGCCGTTCCAGAAGGGGGAGGGGATGTGCACCTTCACCGCCGTGCCGTCGGCCCCGGCCAGTTCCTCGCGCTGGACCTGGCCGCGGAAGAGATAGGCGTCGTTGATCTCCCGCGCGATGTTCGCCGCCAGCCGCAGCGAGCGGTGCTCGGGCCGCAACTTCAGCCGGAACCACTTGTCGGTCAGCCGGCCGTCGCGGTCACGCGCCTCCTCGTAGAAGCGGGTGAGAATCTCCCGGGTGATCTTCCCGCGGACTTTCGCCACCGTCTGCTTGGCGGCGCCGGAAGTTGAAAGAGGACCCTGGGCCACGGCATAGACGGCTCCGCCGTCCTTGGTCCCAGGGCCCTGGAGAGGGGTTTCCAGGAGCACCCCGCCGGAGAGGTCCGAAGCGTTCATGGCGGACACCGACATGTCGATCTCGTCCCCCTCCCGCGCGAAGGGCGGGTAGGTGGCCGTCAACATCACCGAGGCCACGTTCTTCATGTCGATGTCGCCCGCGAGGATGTTCGTGAATCCCGACTTCGCCAGCTGGTTGGCCACCATCTGGCGGGTGAGGCTGCTCTTGCCGTCGCCGGTTCCCGACAGGCCGTAGACCAGACCGACGCCCTTCATCGTCACGCCCGCGGCGCCGGCGTACTCCGTCACCTGCCCGGAGGCGTCGCGCACCAGCATCACGGCCTGGGTGTCGAGTTCGGTGAGGTCGCGCACCTTCACGTTTTGCTGCGCGACCGCCGCCGGCCCGCACAGGAGCGCGACGGCGACGGCGGCGGCGTGAACGAGAGTGGCCGGGCGAAGCATGAATAGTTGTCAGTTGTCAGTTATCAGTTGTCGGTTGTGTCGCCAGCGGGCGGTCGCGTTTCGATTCCTGGCCACGGACAACTGATAACTGACGACTGACAACTGCGGGTATTAGGACCGGGGGAAGGCGAAAGGTTTCTGGAGCTTCCTTTCACCTTCCCCCTGGGACTTAGGGCACTTTCACGAACAGTTTTCAGTTTTCAGTTGTCAGGGTGTTCACGATGGCGGTTTCGCACTTCACCCACTGACAACTGACAACTGACAACTGGCCACTGACAACCTCTGCTCAGAACGGCCAGACCACGCCGAGGAACTTCTGGAACCACGACAGTTGGGTCCAGTCGCTCAGGTCTCCTTTCCCCGTGAGTTCGAGGTTGGCGTTCCCCAGCCGTTTCGACGGCACGGTGAAGTAGTTGGCGCTGCGCGGGTCGGTGTTGATGTCGCGCGGATGGACCACGCCCGACACCTTCACCGTCTCCCGTTCGCCGTTGATGGTGCGCACCTTCTGACCCGAGATCTCCAGCGTGCCGTTCGGATAGACCGCGACGATCTCGCAGGTGATGCGGTCGGTGTACTGCGACACCCGCCTCCCGGTCCCCTTGCGCTCCAGCTCCAACCCGGACTCGAAGTCGATCTTCGGCTTCCCGCGGTTCAAGAGGGCCGGAACGATCTTGGCCGTCCCCTTCCCCTCCCCCGAGAACCGGATGAAGTCGGCCAGTTCCGTCTGCACCTTGGTGTCGCCCTCCAACTTCAAATCGTTCCGCATCGTCGCCAGCGCCGACTCCTCGATGAGCACCGTGATCAGATCGTGCGGCTGGTAGACGGTCGGCTTCGCGGGCACGTCAACGTACAGCGAACCCGCCGCGCCGCCCGCCGCCCCGCCACCGCCGAACGCCCGGTCCCAGAGCGACTGCGGCTGCGTTGGCGACTGCGCCCGCGCGACCGAACCGGGCATGATCGCCAGAACCGCCGCGAGCGGAACGCCAAGCAGAAGCGCCACGCGACCCATGCGTCACTCCGTCTGTTTCCGATCCTCGCCCGCCACCGCGTCGGGCGTGGCTGTGCCGCGGCCCGTCACCCGCACCAGCACCGGCGCGCCGGCCGGCCGCCCCGCGACCTCGTATCGCGCCGGAATGTAGTCGCCCAGCAGCCCGTCGCGCAGCGCCTGCGCCCGCCGCCGCGCGGCGCCCGTGGCCACCAGGATGCTTTCGCCATTCTTCACCGCCGGCGTCAGCCGCACGGCGCGCCGCGACACCGGCTCGCCCGCCGCCACGGCCATAGCCGCCTGCTGGCCCACCAGGCCAGATGGCGACTCGAACGTGTCGCCGTCGCCGCGCGTGAGCAACCGGCGCTCCACCGAGAGGTCGTCCGCGCGGATGACCGCCCCGGTCGCGATGGCCCGCCGGGCCGTCACCGTCTCAGCCCACCGCTGGACCCGGAAGGTGCCCACCACGCCCGGCATCGCCGTTTCACCGGCCACCAGGTCGAAACTGAAACTCACCTGGCCAAGGTAGTCGCGCTCATCCTTCACCGCGCGGGTCCGCACTCCCGTCACCTTCAGCGCCGCGTCCAGCGCCGGCAGGCGGTCGTTGGCCAGCGCCACCGACGCGGCCTCCACCACCACGTCGTCCAGCCGCCAGCCGGTGCGGGCGACGACGTGTTCGCGCACCGCCGCGGCCGCTGCGACGGCGACTCGGGACCGGGCGGCGGACTGATCGGCGCGCGGAGGCGCAGCCGGCCCGCCGACCGGAGAGACCGCGCCCCCGTCGGCCGATGACCGCGCCAACCCCACGGGCACGAGTTCCACGGCGGGCGCCGCGCCCCCGCGTTTCGTCACCACCGTCGAGGACGCGCCCGTCACCCGCACGTCGGCCAGCGCCAGGCCGGCGGACTCGATGCGCAGCACCACGTAGCCGCGATTGATGACGCGTGGCGCCGGACCGAGGAAGACGCCTTCCAGCGCCGTCGCCTCCCGCGTGGTCGCGCCCATGAACTGAGCGATCTCCGCCAAGCCGATGTAGTCGCCCGAGACCTCGGCCTGGTCCGGAAGCCGCACTTCGACGGCGCGGGCGGGACCACCAGCCGCGGCCGCGAAAGAGACCACCAGGAAGAGAAGGAAGCGACGCATATCAGGAGTGATCGCCGGGGAGGCTCGCGACCGGCCGGGTTACCTCTTCAAGTTGCCCGCCACCTGCAGCATCGCGTCGGCGGTCTGGATGGCCTGGGCGTTGATCTCGTAGGCGCGCTGGCTCTGGATGAGCGTCACCAGTTCGCGCACCACGTCGACGTTCGACTGTTCCAGGAAGCCCTGGCGGACAAGTCCCAGCGAGGTCAACCCCGGCTGGCCGCTGATGGCCGGGCCGGAGGCCTCGGTTTCCACGTAGAGGTTCTCGCCGGCGGCCTCAAGCCCTTCGGGGTTGGAGAAGCGCGAGAGTTCGATGGTGCCCAGGTTCTGCGCCGTGGTCTGGCCGGGCACTTGCCCTTCGACCACCCCGTTCACCGAGACGAACAGGCGCACCACGTCCTGCGGAACCGTGACCGGCGGGTCGAGGATGTAGCCCTGCGGCGTCACCATGTTGCCGTTCACGTCGCGGTGGAAGGTGCCGGCGCGGGTGTACCCGAACTGCCCGCCCTGCAACTGCAGCCGGAAGAAGCCGTCGCCCTCGATCGCCAGATCAAGGTCGTTGTCGGTCCGCTCGAACGCCCCCTGCTTGAACTCCTTGGCCACCGAGATCAGCCGCGACCCCGTCCCCACCTGGATGCCGGTGGCGGTCCGCGTGCCCGCGGCCTGAATGGCCTGCGTGCCCGCGCGGCGCAGGTTCTGGTAGATCAGGTCCTCAAACTCCGCCCGCGACCGCTTGAACCCCGTGGTCGTCGCGTTCGCCAGGTTGTTCGCCAGCACGTCGATGCGCGTCTGTTGCGCGCGCATCCCCGTTGCCGCCGTTGAGAGTGCTCCGATGCCCATGGGAGATAGTTGTCAGTTTCCAGTTGTCAGTTGTCAGTTGTCAGCCGCCACGGGATCGTCAGGCGATCCGCCCCACCCGGTTGATCGTCGACCCCAGCGTCTCGTCCTGGATCTGCACCAGCCTCAGGTTCACCTCGTACGCCCTCTGGCTGGCCAGATTCGCCACCATTTCGCTCACCGGATTCACCGCCGACATCTCCAGCATCCCCTGCGCGAACGGGCCGACGCGGGGCAGAACGCCCGATTCGTCGCCCTTGTAGGCGTAGTTGTTGGAGCCAACCTTGGCGATCCGCGCCTTGTCGGGAATCTCGTACGAAGAAATCTGCGCCACCTCCGTGCCGTCGGAACTGACCGCGCCGTCGGCCGACACGTCGAACGTGCTCCCCACGGTGATCCGCCCCCCCTGCCGGTTCGTCAGGTAGTAGCGGCCGTCGCCCGTGGTCACTTCCCCCGTGGTGTTCCGCGTGAAGTGGCCGGCGCGCGTGTAGAACATCCGCCCCTTCTCATCCATCACGCGGAAGAAGCCCGCGCCGCGCACCGCCAAGTCGTAGGCGTTGCCGGTCTCATCAAACCGCACGTCGCCGGAGGTGAAGTCAGTGACCGTCTCCGACAGATGCACCCCCCCGCCAATCGCGTCCTCGATGGGGTTGAACTGCCCGAACTTCACCTGCCCCTCGATCGCCTCAATGAGCCGCTGCTGGAACACCAAATGGTCCTTGCGGAACCCGCTGGTGTTGAGGTTCGCCAGGTTGTTCGCGATGTTCTCCGCCCGCGCGTTCTCCGCGAGTGCCCCAGCCGTCGAAAGATGGATGCCGTAGAGCATGAGAGTACGAGCGTTCGGCGCGCAGCCGGTACGCCAAGCCTCCGATTCGCGAACGCAAGGGTGGTGCCAACGGTCGGGCGAATCCCGCCGCGGCGTCGCAACTTCTTTATTTTCCAGTGGCTACAGCAAACGCCAGCCCCGAAAGGCGTCGGGCGCGCCGGCCCGAACCTGGGAAAACGGTTCTGTCCACGGCAAAAAACTCCCGCGTCAGAAGTGTCGGCGGCCGACAAGGTAGGCGATGAGGTCCGCCCCGCGCTCCACCAGCACTCCCCCGGTGCATGCGGCAGCCTCGGTGAACCTGCTGCCGCCGCGCTGGGAAACGTCGGTTCCCGCCAGCGCGAACGGAACCGGCGGGCCGATATGGTTGCGCGTGAGCACCGACGTGGCGTGGTCGGGCAGGACCAGCACACGGTGGGGGACGGCGCGAAGGGCATCAAGCATCGGACCGACAACGTGTTGATCGATGTTCTCAATCGCCTTGATCTTCTCCTCGACCTTGCCGTCGTGCGAGGCCTCGTCCGGCGCTTCCACGTGGACGAAAACGAAGTTCAAATCGTCGCGGCTCAAAAGCGCCACCGCCGCCCGCCCCTTGGCGGCGTAGTCGGTGTCGTAGTAGCCGGTGGCGCCGGGCACGTTGACGATCTCCATGCCCGCGCCCACCGCCAGACCGCGCAGAAGGTCGACGGCGGTGATCATCGCGCCCCGCAGCCCCAGGCGGCGTTCGAGCGGCTCCAGCGTCAGCGCCCGGCCGTGGCCCCAGAGCCAAATCTGCGTGGCGGCTCTCTTCCCCGCCGCGCGGCGGGCGACGTTCACCGGGTGAACGGTGAAGAGGGCCTGGCTGCGCTCCATCAGGTCGCGCGCCCAGGGGGCGTCGCGCCCCGTCGGCAGGTGTGACTCCACCGGCTGGCCCTGGATGTCGTGCGGAGGGGTGGTGTGAAGGTCCAGCGCGCCGCGACCGCGCGCGACCATCAGGTGGCGGTACTGAACGCCGGGAAAGAAGGCGAGGCCTCCGGTGGCCAGCCTCTCGTTGCACGCGGCGATGAGGCGCGCGCCCTCTTCCGATGAGATGTGGCCGGCCGAGAAGTCCACCATCACCGACTGATCGACCGTCACCGTGTTGCAGCGCATGGCCACGTCGTCAGCCGCCAGGGGAATGCCCAGCGCCAGCGCCTCAATGGGGGCGCGGCCGGTGTAGAACCGCTCCGGCTCATAGCCCAGCACCGAGAGGTTCGCCACGTCGCTGGCTGGCGCGAACCCGGCTGGCGTGTTCTGCGTCAACCCCACCACGCCCGACGCCGCCAGACGGTTGATGTTGGGAATCCTGGCGACCTCCAGCGGCGTGCGGCCGCCCAGCGCCGGGTTCGGCTCGTCGGCGCAACCGTCGGGAATGACGATGGCGAACTTCATGAGTCGGAACGCTCGACGCCCGGCAGGCCCAGCACGAAGTCCGCCCCGTACGCCTGCGACGGCGTGTGGAACCCGGCCAGAGCCTCCCCCCGCAGCGCGCGCTCGACAATCGCCAGCACCGTGTGCGCCGTGAACGTGTAGCCTTCCGGCCCCCGCAGGCGGCTCACCGCAGTCCGCCCCGCGTCGTCTTCCACCTCGCCCCAGAGGAAGCAGGCCCCGCGGGCGCGTTCCGTCTCGCTCGGCCCGGCCGGGCCGGAGCGCACCCGCCGCGAGAGGAAGGACACCACCGCGGGCCGCGCCAGCAACGGACGCAGCAGCCCCACGGCGCGCATGGCCGCGCGCAGGGCGAGACGCGGCGCAGCCGCGTAGACCTCGATGTCGGGGATGCCGGTGCTGTGCCAGGCCGTGGCGACGTCGCCCCAGGGGATGGTCACGGCCTTCACCGGACCGCGGCCGAAGTCGATCCGCCGCGTGCGCCACGCGGTGGGAACCGGGGTCAACCGGCCGCCCCGCCGCACGAGGCCGCCGCGGTGCAGATTCTCTACCATCGTGGTTGCGGTGCCGCGCGACATGCGCCCCACGGCCTGGAAACCCAGCGCCAACCGCGTGGCGGTCGGGAGGCGCGCCTTGAGGTGCGCGGCCAGGCAGTCGGAGGGAACCACGTCGTAGCCCGCGCCGGGCATGAGCATCACCCCGGCCTCGCGCGCGGCGTGGTCAAACGGTTCCGAAGCCAGCGCCTCCAACACCTCTACCTCGCCCGTGATGTCCAGGTAGTGCGCGCCAGCCGCGATGCACGCCCCGGCCATTCCGCGGAAGGTGCGCGAGAACGGCCCGGCGCAGTGCGCCACCAGCGACACTCCCTCCAGACCTCGGCGCGCGGCCCGCGCGTCATCGAGCGCGAACACCCGATGCGTCAGCCCCAGCGCCTGGGCCAGCGCCGCCACCGGCGCGGCGCTCCGCCCCGCCAGGATCGGCCGGTGGCCCCGTTTCACCGCCTCACGGGCGATGAGTTCCCCGGTGTAGCCGTTCGCGCCGTAGATCAGGTAGTCCATCGCTCGCGGTTCGGAGATCACGCCCCCGAAGCCTTCCGGCGCAACTCCTCAAGGTATTGCCGGTAGGCCGCGAACTGGTCCGCGCCGGTGCGCACGAAATGCTCGGCGTCGCGGATTTCATGCGGCTCCCCCGCCTGGGACGGCCGCGACGGCGCGCCCGCCGCCTCGTCGCCGTCGCCGTCGCTGGCGCTGTCGCCCCCGAGCGGCGCCCCGGCCGACCCGCCCGCCTCCCCGCCCGCGGCCTCCTGCCCGGCTGACTCCCCGGAAATCTCTTCCCGCGGCCTGCGGAAGATCACCCTCCGCCGGAAGCCGCCGACGCCCGCCGCCCCGCCGCCCCCGCCGACGTCGCCGACGTCGCCAAAAAGACGCTGGAAGAAGGGGCGATACCCGCCCGACTCCGCCGCGTGGTAGGCGCGGGCCATCGCCAGTTCCTGCGCCCCCCAGCGGTAGATGAGAAAGGCGATCAACACCAGCATGAAGGTGTGCGGCGGGACGTACCCCGGAACCCCGAAGAACCCCGCGAACCCCATCAGCAGGCAGAAGACCTTGCCCACGTCAACCGCGATCTCCGTCGCGCGCAGGTACCCCATGCGCGTCGCCACCAGGCTGCGCAGCACCCGCCCCCCGTCCATTGGAATGGCCGGAACCATGTTGAATACCAGCAACGCCAGGTTGGCGTCGGCCAGCATGGTGAAACCGCGCCAGGCCACGCTCCAGGCCTCCGACATCTCCTGCCGGGCCGCCAGCGCGGCCAGGGGCGAGAAGATCCCCCAGAGCGCCAGGTTCACCAGCGGGCCATTCGCGGTGACCAGCAGTTCCTTCCACGGCCGGCGGGCCAACCCCTCGAACCCCTCGATGTTCGCCATGCCCCCCAGCGGGTGGAGAACGATGCTTCTCACCCGCAAACCCAGATGTTGGGCGGTGAGCGCGTGGCCGAGTTCGTGCAGCAACACGCACCCGAAAACCGCAACCACCATGCCGGCGTCCAGCAGCAGCCCCAGGTAGGGGCGGCCGTCCATCTCCCTCGTGAACACGTCGAGGGTGGCCGCGAAGAACGCGAGCACGAACAGCGTGATCGCGTGCACGCGAATCTCAATGCCGAACAGACGCGCCACGGGCCAGGAGGTGAACATCGGGACAATGCGGCTGGAACGACGACGCGGGCGGAAGCCGAAAAGCGAGCACCGGGAATCACGAGCCGCCCCCGGCGCGGGCGGACGGGTAGCTGGCGTCGGGTCGCCACGCCACCCTACAATCGAAGTATACGCGACTGGCGGGCCAGCCGCCGGAAAATCCGCGCGCGGCTCACAACGGGCGACGCTCGCCGACGTGCCGGCGCGTGAGGATCGCGGGCGCTACTTTCCGTCGCCGTCGTTCGCCGGCGCGGGCGCGGGCGGGTCGCCCGGCAGCGCGAAGCCTGCGGCGCGGAGGTGTTCCTTCGGGTCGCCGATGAGACGGTGGTGGTAGAGCAACTTGCGCTCCCACTCGGTCATGGGGGCGTCGATCTTGAAAAGCGTCCAGATGAAGCGGTCGATCAGATCGCCGATGGAGAGCGCCAAATATTGAACGTTATCGCGCCGCGGGTTCAGAACGCGCTCGCCTTGCACCCATGTTATTCCATCCAACGAGACTTCGTACTCCTTGCTAAGCCATTCGGGGGCGCGCCAATCGCCCGCGTAGAACCGCTCGCGAAGCCAGTAACCGGATTTGAAGGGCCCGTCCTCGAACTCGTTCGGCTCCTCCGGCGCGTTGAAGGCCGCGCGGAGGATTTCGAGCGCCGCGCGGACTTCCGACGCGAAGCGCGTCGCCCGCGTCCGGCGAACGGCGTCGAGCACGTCGCGAACATCGCTCTCGGCCTTGACCTTGTTGGATCCCCTAACCCCAACCACCCAGAACTTCGGCTCCTTCGCGAGAACTGCTGATGCCTGCTCAATGGCGCGATCCTCCGTCGCCTGCCACTCGCGCATCTGACCCAGCAATTTCGCCATGTGGCTGTCAGGATGCTCGCGGCAGAACCGGCACCTGAGCGTGTGCGCCTCGAAAGCCGGAATGAGGTTCTCGCCGCGCTTCCAGGCCGCTTCCGCGCCCGCCTCCATCGCCCATTCCAGCCCACCGTTCGGCGGGGGGAAGGAGTCGCAATCGTGGTCGTCCTGCACATACTTGGCGAGAAGGCCCGGCGCGGCGCCGAGGGCAAGAACCATTTTCTTGAGATAAAAGTCCCCGTGATGCTCACCAGAGTCGCCACGGCGCTTCATTTCACGCGTGAACGTTGCGAGCAAGTCTGGATCCGTGGCGTACGCGCTCGCGGCGACAGCCGTCCCGAGAGCGTACTCGAGGAGTTCGGCGGTGAACGCGACCCCTTCGAGCGGGGGAAAGTCCTCGTTTCCCTCCAGCTGAAAAGCGACGCGCAACGACTGGTTGGGATAGACCCGAACCACCAAATCCCTTGCAGATGAAAACGGAAGCCGGAGACTCTGATAGGTGACGCCGCATACATTGTGGCCTACCGCGTGTGCTTGAAACCATACGTCATCGTTGGCCAACACGCTGGCGACCCATTGGCTTTCGTCCTGCGAAGGTCCCTTGGCGCCACGCGGCTCCGGGGTTCCTTCAGGCGCGGACGAATCTCCAGAAGAAGTGACCGGGTCAGGAGCGCCACAATTGTCCCCCCTGGAGGAGGCGAACTTCTCGTCACGCCTGACGGTGTTCGCCGCGAGGCGAGGGGCAACTCCGCCCTCACCCGGCGATGACTTTCGACGCGCCATTCCATTCAACGAAAAGAAAACAGTCAGTACGGCTGCTGCCACGAGAAGCACCGATAGAAATCGGAAGACGCGCGAGGAGCGCGGCAAGCCGCCTCGCCCCTCCCGGTTTTCGGAAGAAGCGTTGACTCCCGGCTGACCGCCGATCTCCACCATGATGCGCGCTCGTGGTTGGAGGGACAGAGTAAACTCCACTTTCCCCGCTACCGCTTCTTGCAGAAGAATTTCGCGAGACCTTCTCCGGCCTTTCTGATTTGCTCATCTCGAAGCGTGATCGGGAATGCCGTCGGCGCGTCGCCGATGGCTGTGCCGAGCATGAGGTTCTGCGTGGAATTGGCTAGAACGCCCCGATTCCCCAACACAGTTCCGGCGAGGTTGTCAGGGGCGTTCGCTCGCTCGGGGAAGACATCTTCGAACTTTGTGCCGAAGATCTTTACTATTGGATGCTCCAACCCTACGAGGTGCCCCACTTCGTGAGCGAGCGTCCTTCCGCTGGTGGTCCCGCGGCGAGGATCGTCTTCATTTGCATTCAGCACGACGACGCCGTCGGAAAGCGTGTTGTCGGTCGCGTAGCCCGCGCGCGAGACCTTGTCAAACAGAATGCCCTTCACCAAGAAGACGTTGAGGCATGGGTGGCCACCAATCACATCCTTCGGGATACCCTGCAACACGGCTGTTGCCGCGGGGAACATCAATTTGTCGTCAGCAGTGAACAACTGACCGGCCAACGTGTCCCCATCCACCGGGTCCCCCACCTGCACTTCAATCTCCGTGCAGATGTCTTCGAAGATTGAGTTCACCTCTCGCTTGAAGGCGTTCTGATAGTCCGCCGCGGGAGTGGAGATATCGCCGTCGATCAAGTCCCGGTCCGTCGCCGCGCCCCGGTTGATGAACGGCCGCAGGCAGACATGCAGCGTGCGCTTGGGCATCGCGGCGTAGGTCGTCCCTGTCGCGCAACTGAAGTACCTGGTCGTGGTCCCTTCAACGCGTTTACCGGCGTAGGCAACCACCACCTGCATTTCTTCCATCACTTGAAGGCAGGCCAGCGCGCTCGGGTTCGACACGCCGAGGCGAACCGCCGAGAATCCGCCCGTGCCGACCTCCACACCTAACACCAGCGCTTTCCCATCCTTGACCGGTTCCCCCGAAACGGGGCCGGACGAAAGCGTGAACACGTCGGCGAACTTCCTTTCACCACCGCTCCACTTGCTGGAGCGGTCGAGGAAAGCCCAGAAAAACGCGCCCTGTTGGGGCTGGTCCGGGGTGCTGATGGCCGCCACGAAGATGCCGCCCGCCGCGGTCAGGCAGACCATCTTTGGCTCTGGCCGCGCCGGCGTGCGCAACACCGTCGCTCCCGTGTCGTTGTCGCCGAACGTCACCCTGCCGATGGCATCCCGCTGCGGAATCGTCGGCGCGGCCAGCAGAATTGAGCAGCCCGGCTCCCCGCCAGGCGGGGGCGGGGGAGGCGCGCAGGCCTTCAGCGTTCCGAGTTCGAACACGTAGGTGTCCTCGATCTCGCGAAGCACGCTGTTGCGCAAAACGACGAAACTCTCCCACTCTTCCCGGACGCCGGCCGGGAACCTCTTGTTGATGAGTTTCCCCTCGCGTTCGCACGCCGTGAACAGCGCGCGCACTTGCTCCATCGCCTTTTCGCGCGCCGCCTGCAACTCTTCCAGCCCGATGCGCTTCATGGTCTCGAAAACTTCCAGGTCGCCCTCAAAATGGTCGGGGCAGGCGTGCAGCCGGATGATATGGAGGCGCTCAATGACCGTGTTGCGCAAAATGACCAGCGCCGCCTTGCAGCCGTTGATGTGGTCAACCTCCAGCGGATCGCCCGCGCGCGCGATGGTCGCCGTGAAATAGCCCCGGGTGAAACACTCGAACGTCCCGACTTGCGGCGGAGGCAGCGGATCGATGCTCTTGCCCACGAACGTGCCGGAGATGAACGACCCGGAAGCATCGAGCGTTCCCACGGCCGAGATCGTCGCGTCGTTTTGGATGGCCATGCTCACCGTCTGGCCGCTCACCGACCCTTGCAAACGAAAGAGCACGCCGCTGGGATCGAGGAATTCTCCGGAAAACGTCTCATTCACCTGCGTCACCGGGAAGATCAGCGTGAACGTGCCGATGTCGCTTTGCGGGTCGAGGCAGGTGGACGACGTCGTGGTGACCGCCACCGTCCACGTTCCTGACAGGTCGCCTGGCGGTTCGGCTGCCCGCGCCGACCGCGGCGCGAAGGCTAACGCGCAGAGAGAGAGAGAGAGAGAGAGAAGAAGCCGGAAGTTGGCGAGAGGAATGCGCATGTGATCCTCGCGGGTGATCTCAGATCGGCGATGGGGAGAAGGGTACGATTCCTTCGCGTCCGGGTCAAGGGGTTTTTTGCCTCCCGCGCCCGGCATGCGTTCACGGGGGGCGAAACAAGAGCCGGGAGCGTGAGCGACCGGTCGCGGCGCGAGGTGTTTCAGAGTGCGGCGGCTTGCCGCGCGTTTCGCCGACTGGCTCCAGAACTTTCCGTCCCACCGCCGGCCCCGCGCCGTCGAGCTCGAATCGTGTCCCGATCTTCAAAGCGCGGGCAAGCCCCCGCACTCCAAGGCGCTTCGCGTCACATCCCCAGCGCGCGGCGCGCGGCGGCGGGGATGTCCGGCTCGCCGGCTTCGGCGAGAGATTGGAAAAAAGCCAGCGTGGCGCGCAGGTCCCAGCCGTGGCGGGCGGCGGCGGTCTGGAAGAGGTCGGCGTCCGCGTGGTAGCGCCGGTGGAGGAGGATGGCGGCGTTCGACAGGTCTTCCGGGCGCGGGGGCGGCCAGAGGCGGTAATGGAACGCGGGCCGCAGGGCCTCAAAGCGGCGCAGGGCGTCGGCGATGATCGCCTCCTTGTGGGCGAGCATCTCGTCGCGCGGCAGGGGCGCGGCGTAGAGATCGCGCAGGCGTTGGTAGAGGCGGTCGAAGAAGGCCCGCCGAAGGTCCTGGTCGGCGAGGAGGTCGTCGTACTCCGCGAGGAGGGCGGCCGCGTTGTTTCCGATGCCATCAGAATCCTCGCGGTCGCTCGCGGGTTCGGAACCCTCGCCATCGGCGACGCGAGCGCGGTCTTCCCCGCGCGCCAACTCGGCGAAAAACTGGCGCGCGCCCTGGTCGCCGATGAACTCGGCGAGGGACTCATTGAACACCGTGTTCCCCGGCACGTAGAGGGCCGCGTGCGTCAATTCGTGGATGACGGCGGCGGCCAGCGCGACGGGATGCGCGCGCAGCATCGGCGAGAAGACGGGGTCGGAGAACCAGCCCAGCGTGGAGTAGGCGCTCACGTCGTGGACGTAGACCTCCCAGCCCTGGTCGGCGAGGCGGGCAGCCTCGGCCTGGGCGGCGGAGCGGGAGAAGTAGCCGACGTATTCCACCTCGCCGACGATGGGGAAGCGCCAGCGGCGCGGCTCGAACCGGTCCGGCAAGCAGGCGGAGAGGTTGTAGGCCACCGGGCGGCCGCCGGTGTCGACGAAAGTGGCGTACTGGTCGCCGGCTGGCAGGCCGAGCCGCTCCCGCGCGAAGGCGCGGACGCGCCGCACGAGGCGCAGCCGTTCAGCCTCGCCGGGCGTCAGGCGGCCCGGTTCGGCGAGCACATCGTCCACCGGCTCGCGGCGGGCGAGGATGGCGGCCTGCCCGCGCGCGACCTCAGACAAATAGTGTGTTTCGGCGCAGCCCGTGAACGCCGGCGCGAGAGCCGGCGTCAATGCCAGCGCCAGCGCCGCGCGTGCCCAACGCGGCGAGACGGCGGCGCGACCCGCCCTCATCGCTCCCCCGGCGGCTCCGGCGCGGGGCACGAGTTCTCGCCGCCGCCAACCGCCAGCGCCTCGCCCAGCCGCGCGGCCAGATCGCTAGCGCCGGTCACGTCGTCTGCGGGAGGGTCGTCGGCGGAGTAGCGCGCCCGCTCGAAGAGCCGGGTGAGAGATCGCACCTCGTCCGCCACCGCCGGGAAGGCCGCCGTGGCGGCCGCGGCGTACTCGCCGGCCGTCATCCACGGTTCGGGGCTGATGCCCCGGCTCGTGAGCATCCCGACGGCGCGTTGGAACTCGCCCATCACCTCGCGCGCCCCCGGCGAAAACTTCCGCCACGCGGCCCGGCCATCGCGCGCGCCAGGAGGCTGGGCCGGCTCCGGCGCCCATTCGCCCTCCGCGCGCTCGACGTGCCGACGGCGACGCCCGGCCACGAAAGAAAGCCCCAGCCACCGCGCGCCGAGGAAGGCGAGAAACAGCGCCGCCACGCCCGCGCCAGCGACCCCCGGCCACCCGCCCAGGGCGTCAAAGACCGCGGCGCGCTGCCCCCGGATGGAGGCCAGCGCGCGGTCGCTGGCTGAGGCGGCGTCCTCTTCCTCCTCGTTCCGCCGGGCCGGGCCAGTTGGTGAAGAACCTTCGCGCGGCGCGTCGCCGGCCACGGCCAACCCCCGGCTCGCCCCGCCCGTGGTCGCGCTGGAGGCTTGAACAGCCTCGCCCGTATTCTCCGCCGGCGGATCGGTGGCGGGGAATACGGGATCAGGCTCGCGGGCCTTCGGCGCCTGGTCGGCGCGGGGAAGGGCGTCCCAGTGATCGGCGAAGGGGTCGGCGGAACGGGTGTCGAGCGTGGAGAGGTCGCGCTTTGGCCACGCTCCCGCGCCCGACGCGGCGCCCGACCTGGTCGCCGACGGTCGCCCCGCGCCCGCCCCGGTTGACGGAGCCGGCGGGTTTCCCGGCTCGCGGGGAGCGGCGGATCGCCCCGGCGGCTCGGTGGGAGCCGTGCCATTGGAGTCGCCGCCGTTCGGCGACGGCGACCTCGTGCCCGTCGTGGGCGCGGGCGCGTTCCGCCACGCCGGCGGCGGGGGCGACGGATCGAACGGAAGCCACCCGTAGCCGGGAAACCATGCCTCGGTCCAGGCGTGGGCGTGGCGCGGGGTGACGGCGTAGCACTGGCCAAGGTCTTCCCATTCACCGTTCAAGAAGCCCACGGCCACGCGCGCGGGAATACCGCGCAGGCGCAGCAGCAGCGCCAGCGACCCCGCGAAGTGCTGGCAGTAGCCGACCCGGCGGCGGAGCAGGAACTCGACAAGCGGATCCCCCGGCGGCTTCTCCCCGCTGGAGGCGCGGGGGTCGTAGACGTAGGCGCCCCCCCGCAGGTGGGCCGCGAGCAGCCGGGCTTCGTCGTACCGGCCGCGAGCGGAGGCGGTTACTTTCGCGGCCAGCGCGGCGATCTCGGCGTACGCCTGCTCATCCCGCCCTTCGGGGAGCGCCAGCGACCGGCCGCCGTCGAACGCCGGGGGGGCCTTCGGCGCGCGGTTGAGGGCCGCGGGGTCTCGGACGGTCGCCGGCAGGATGTAGGCGCGGGCGTCATACCGGCAAGGCCCCGCGGGCGCCGCGGGCGTGCGCAGGACGCCGTGGTCGTCGACCTCCACCTCGGGCAGGCCCAGCCACTGCACCGGCGTGATGGTGACAATGGCTCGCCCCGCCGCCGGCACGTAGGCGATCACCTGCTGCTCGGCGAGCAGCGCCCCGGTCTCCGAAATCAGGTCCGGGGGCGGGAACCAGATGCGCCCCGCTTCGGGGTCATCAGCCACCAGGCGGCGGAGGGGCGTCTCAGACGCCGACCACTCCCGGCCGTCGTAACGGTCCATCACGGCCGCGCGCCAGAGCCGGGGCAGGTCTTCCGGCCGGATGATCTTCTCGCCGACCATCGACCGCAGCCGAACCCGCATCAACACCTGCCCAGGGTCCTGCTGGACAAGCGGCCCCAGCCGCAGGCGGCTGTCGAAGCGCAGCGCCCAGGGACCGGCGGCGGAATCGGCTCCGCCGCGGGACACGAGGCCAGAACCGCTTCCCGGGCGCGCGGCGGTCAGGCCGCCGCCTACGCCGCCCTGCCCGGCGCCGGCGGGGGGCGAGGGCCGCGCTTGCCCATCGGCTGGTCCGCCCAGCCATTCCCGCAGGCGGCTCAACTCCGGCATGGTGAAGTAACTGACCGCCGTGCAGAGCGCCAGGACCGCGCAATAGACCAGACCGAATCGCGCCAGCGCGCGCGGTGACCCGCGCCCGTCAGGTACGGGCGTCGCGCGCTCGCCCAACCCCGCGGGCCCCCGCGGCGCCGCCCGCCCCGGCCCACCGGTCCACGCGCCCCGGCTGGCGGCCTGTTCGCGGTGGTGGCCGAAGATGAAGGCGAAGACCAGCGCCACGATGGTGGCGCCGGTGGCCCAGAACTGCGTCTCAAACGTGTAGGCGCTGCCATAGACCGCCACGGTCAGGCAGGTGAGGTGCAACAGCGAGTAACTGAAGGGCGAGCCGAGGAAGAGCGCCTCCAGCGCGACCAGCGTCAAAAGGAAGAGGCGCACGTCAGCCGGCGCGCCGGCAAGAAAGGGCAGGCCCACGAGAAAGATCGCCAGCAACCCCAGCGCCCCGGCGCCGAACAGCGGCACGGCATGGTCCACCGAGACGCGCACGGCGCGAGAGAACTCCGTTCCCACTTGCACGGAAAGGCCCGCGAGCCGGGCGGGGTCCTGCTGCCCCGGCCCCGCCGTGCGCAAGCGATGGATGCGGGCGGCCAGCCGTCGATAGCGGGAGCGCGGCTCGTCCACCTTGCGGCCGACCACGAAGACCGCCAGCAGCGACAGCGCCAGCAGTCCGAAGTAGCAGGCCCGGCCGGGGGAGGCGAAGGGCTGGCGGAAGAGAGCGGCCGCGGCGCCCAGCGCGCAGAAGAACGACGCCAGGAAGAGCGCGCGAGCGTAGCGGACGGCGAGCCTCTCCATGCGCGAGCCTCCCCGGATCATTCTAACGTGAAGCGCCGACCTTGTAACCGGGGGCCGGCGATGGATAATGGTCCGCGGACACCGGCTCCAACTTGGATTACTCACCGCGGAGGGCGGCGGCGACGATGGAAACCCACGACGTGGCGCGGTGCGTGCGGTGCGGTGGATCTCACCGGGGGGTGGCGGTGCGGGAAGCGCCGGGAACGTTCGACAACCCGGACTACCGGTTCTTCGTCTGCCCCACCACCGGGACGGTGGCGCCGGTGAACCCCACGCGGCCGGAGACCATCACGCGGTGGCGTCTGCCCGGGAAGGGAATGGGTCTCGCGGGGCACGGCTGACGCCGTCGGCGACCGCCGCGGGTTTCGCGCGGTCCGCGTGCGGGGGCGGGGATGAACCGGCGGGGCGGGTTCTTCGTTACCATGCGGGAAGGGGTTCGGTCGGCTCACCGGGTTCGCGGCGACGCGGGGTGCTCCGTGGCGCGCCGGTGACCCGCCGGTGGCCGCGCGGAGCGCGAATGGCCTGCCGAAGCAGGCTTTACAGGAGAGAAGTGGCATGACGATCCGTGGCGTTTTCAACCGGTTCGCGGTGGTGGTGGCGGTGATCGTCGTGGTGGCGGCGCCCCGCGGGGTGGCGCGGGCCGACGAGCAGTTGGAGTACGCGCAGAAGCTCTTCGCCAAGTACCCCGACCTGGCGATCCAGGAGTTGGAGCGCATCGCGGGTGACGGGGCGCTGTCGAAGAAGACCCGGCGTGACGCCCTGCACATCGAGGCGCAGATGTACGCCAAGTTGCTGGAGACCGAGAAGGAGACGGCGGTTCGGAAGCAGCACCAGGACAAGATCGACGAGATCACCAAGCGGATGAACGAGTCGGCCGACATCGCGGCCGACAACCCGATCGACGCCGCGATGTTGATGGTGAGCCAGGCGAAGGCCGACCTCATTCAGGCCAAGGCGATAGACGCCGGCGACGACGCCGGCAAGGCGGAGCAGACCCGGCGCCGGGAGAAGGCGAAGGAGAAGTTCGACAAGGCGTACAATATGTTGAAGACCGTCCGCGACGAGAAGATGAAGGTGGTGGACAAGTGGGAAGAAGAGGCCAAGGAAGAGTTGCCGCCGGAGGCCGAGGAGGCCGTGGTGGCCTGGTACAACATGAACGAGGTGCGGTACGAGATCGCCAAGACGTTCGTGGAAGACAAGGCCGCGCGGAAGAAGGTCTACGAGGAGATATGCGTCGACTTCAACGAGTTCCTCATGCGCTTCGAACTGGTCTACGCCTCCTACCGGGCCTACATCCTCCGGGGGCGGATTTACCTCGACCTGGGCGAGAAGTCGAAGGCCCAGAGCGAGTTCGCCATCGTGCTGGGGCTGAAGGTCGACAAGGCCGAGATGCCCAAGGAGGTGCAGGACTACATCATGGAGTTGAAGCGCGACGTCTACGGCATCGGCACACAGACCGCGCTCGACGCCGGCGACTGGGACTCGGTGATCAAGTACGTCGACTCCTTCTTCGCCGAGTTCCCCCAGGCCAAGAACGAGGCCCGCGGCAAGATGATGCTCTTCACCAAACTGGAGGCCATGTGCAACAAGGCCGGCACCGGCAACAAGGGGATGCTGAAGGAGGCCTACGATATCGTCAAACAGTACAGCGACGACGCCGACGCCAACGTGAAGAACCGGGCCAACTCCGTGCTGTCGCGCATCATCACGCTCGACAAGACCGAGCCGCGCATCGTGCCCCTGGCCGACGTCTTCCGCGGCGGCCTGACCCACTTCAACAAGGGGCGATATTCCGAGGCCATGGAGGCCTTCGGCAACGTGCTCTCCTCCATCTCCAGCCAGGACGACTACGAGCGCTTCGCGCCGGAGATCCACGACAAGTACGCCGAGATCTACGCCCGCTTCGGCCGGCGGCTGGAGACCGCGCACGTTCAGTACCTGATCGCCCAGAAGTTTCTCTATTTCACGAAACTCACCGCGATTCCGGAGTCGCTGAAGGGGAAGTTCAAGGAAGTGTACGACATGAACGCCTACCCGGCGCGCGCGGCCATGGAGGCCTCGCGCACCTTCGCGCTCTACCTCCAGCGGACCGGCAACCCGTACTTCAAGAACCTGCAGGGGCAGGTGGACCAGTACATCATCGCGAACTTCTCGCACATCCCGGACGTGTCGGCGTCGAAGATCTACGAGAAGGCCGCCGAGGACCAGAAGGAGCGGCGCTTCATCGACGCCGTCAAACGCTTCCTGGACATTCCGCGCGTCGCCACCGAGTACTACCTCAAGGCCCAGCCCAAGGCCGCGGAAAGTTACTACTTCTACGCCACCGACATCCGGGAGGGCAAGGTGGCCAACCCGCGGCCCATGCTCCCCGATGAGAAAGACATCCTGGATCGCGCCAAAAAGGGGCTGGAGTCGGACCCCGACCTGACCTTCGTGAGCGACGCCGAGAAGAAGCGGGTCCTGGCCTTCGCCGCCGCGGCGGAGAAGGAGCCGGACCCGATGCGCGCCAACTACCTCAAGGCTCGCTTCTTCGCCGAGAAGTACTTCTACTGGGTCTACGCCGCGGACGTCATCCGGATGAAGGACGAAATCCGCCGCATGGCGAGCCAGAAGGAAGACGAGGTGCTCTTCACCGAACTCGCCGACACCCAGAAGGCCGAGATCCAGCGCCAGTACAACGCCTACATGGACCTCATCGCGGCCGGCAAGATCCAGGAGGCCGCGCTGAAACAACCGGAGATCCACCAGTTCCGCATCAAACAGTATCAGAAAGCGATGGAGGCGGAGTCGGTGAAGAACGCCGGCGAGTACCAGCGCATGATCGACCAGGTGAACCGCGACATGCGCCAACTGGCGCGCTCCCGCGTCTGCCAGGCCAACACCATCCGCGTCCTCTACCGGCCCCTGGAAGACAAGATCAAAGACCTGACGAAGACCGAACGGGGCAAGACCGACGCCAAATCCGCGGCGCCCCCGCCGCCCAAGTCCGAGGCGCTCAAGGCCATGGAGGCCGAATACGTGGCGGTGCAGTGGGAGGTGATCTCCCACATCGATGACTTCTGGCGCCGCTACGGCTGGTCGTTCCAGAACGACAGCGACCCCATCCGGCCGGCGGTCATCAAGATCGAGTTCGCCACCTACATCGACATCGCCGAATACACGCCGGAGCAGGGCAACAAGTACGTCGCCCAAGCCGACGAGGTGCTGGCGGTCTACGAGGAGAAGTTCAGCAAGAACGAGGGCGCCGAAGGGGAGAAGTGGGTGACGCTCAGCAAGAAGGTCCTGGGGGCGACGCTGGACAAGGCCAACTGGGAGAAGACCAACCAGATCATCAAGGTGTACAACGATATCCGCGCCTTGGCGGCCAAGGTGAAGAACCAGGACGAGGGCTTCACCACCAAGGCGCAGATCGCGGCTGAGGCCGGCAAGATCGGCGACGCCCCCTTCTCGAAACTCTGCGCCGACCTCACCGCCAAAATGGCCGACAACCTTTCTCCGCCCGACGCCGTGGTGCTCTCCCAGGCCATGGCCGCGCGGCTCGATGAGGTGTTCATCGACATCCAGCGCCAGGAAAAACTGGCTCTCAAGTACCTCTACCCCATTCTCATGACGGACAAGGACAAGGCCAAGACCCCCGACGAGATCAAGAAAGTCAAGGAGGCCGCCGAGGCCATGGCCAACCGCCTGCTGCTGATCGGCGAGAACGACCGCGGCATCCAGCTCCTGGAATGGGTCTACGCCGACAAGCCTCTCCTGGCGCCCAACCGGCCGGAGGTCGACCCGAACGGCCGCGAGAACAGCGAAGAAATCCGCCTTCGCTTCCGCATGGCGCAGGTCTACCTCCAGCGCGCCAAGGCCTTCGAGGCGGCTGAACGGGCCAAGAACGGCGGCGCGCTGCCGGCTCGCCTTCCCCCCGAGTGGCGCGACCAGTGGAGCACGGTGATCGTGCACGTCGACCGGCTCATGGAGTTCATCGCCCGGCGCGACGACGCCGTCGCGAACGGCCGCAAGACCAACTACGAGAACGTCATCCAGGGCTTGATCGTTGACGTCATCACCATGTCGGCGGAGTGCAACGAGGCCCTGGCCCTCAACGCCCCCGACCCGGCCAGGAACTACAAGACCGCCAAGGAGAACTACGTGGAACTCATCAAGCGCGTGCGGGAGTACAGCGCCCCCTGGTGGGAATACAACCTGCGCCTCGGCGTCGTCCTCAAGGCCCAGAATGACGCCACCACGCTTGATCAGGTCATCAGGAATCGCAACGGCATCGACCCGAAGTTCGGCGGCCGCTGGCAGGAGTTCCGCAACCTCGTTCCAGACAACCCCGTCTGGAAAGACCCCCAGTTCAAACGCGACTGACCGGCCACGCTCCCGCCCGGCGCCGTTCACAAGAAACCCACCATGACCACACCCGCCTGCTCTCGTCACCGCCCAAGCACCCGCGCGCGCCCCATGCTGCTGGCCCTGGCGCTGGCGGCTCTCGCCGCGGCCCCCCTGGCCGCGGCCGACGTGATCACCTTCAACCCCACCAAGGACGCCAAGGGACAGGAGAAGCCCGCCCGCCCGCCGTTGGAGAACGGCGTCGTGAAGTCCGAGGACTTCATGAAGATCGTCTATGAGTACGAACTCAAGGGCGCCGGCGCGCAGCGGCAGACCATCGTGCTCGGCGAGTTCGTTTCCATCAAGTACGGCGACGCGCCCGAGGAACTGAACGACCTCGCCAGCGAGACCCGCGAGGGGAAAACCGGCGGCGTCCACGCCGAGAAACTAGAAGCGATCATGACCGCCGCCACCGCCAAGCCCTTCGTGCACCAGACGGCCATGGTCCATCTCGGCATGGCGCAGGTCCAGAAAGGCGACCCCGACGCCGCCATCGCCACCCTCACCGCGTTCATCGCCAAGTACCCCGACTCTCGCTGGGGCTTCGAGGCCTGCGGCGCCCTCATGGACGCCTGCGCCGCCAAGCGGGACGCCGCCAAGGTCAAGGAGTGCTACGAGGCCGGCGCCGAGAAGGCGAAAAAACTGGCCCTCTCCGACTCCCCCGTCGCCGTCGAGTACGCCAAGGGCGTCCAGCGCGAGTCAAAAATGAAACTCGGCAACATCTACATGGCCCTCGGCATGGCCGCCGAAGCCGCCGAACTGCTCAAAGAGGTCTATTCCATGGCCATGGCCGAGCGGAACTACGCCGCCGCCGCCGCGGCTGTTTTCCAGCAGGCGGCGGTGCTGGAAAACGGCAAGAAATACCGCGAGGCGCGCGGCGTGCTGCAGCAACTGGCCGACGTGGTGGATCGCCCCAACGAGTCCGGTTTCGATCCCAAGCGGTCACTGTACATGGATGAGCGCGACGCCGACCAGGTGGGCGCGGCGCTGATCAAGATCGGCGATCTCTTCCGCCAGGAGGCCGAGGAAACCAAAGACCCGAACCTGCTGCGCGAGGCCATCACTCCCTACTGCCGCGCCGCGACCATGGTGAAATTCTCACGGGAGCCGAAGCGCCACGCCGAGGCCCTCATCAAGTACGCCCGCGCCCTGGTTCTGGTGGCCGAGGCGGAACACGCCCCCACCCGCGGCAAGCCCAGCGAAAAGGGAGAGCCTTCGCCCTACGACACGCTCGTCAAGCAGGCCTGGTACGCCGCCAAGGAAGCCGTGGAGGGCTTCCCGGGCGAACCGGTGGTCAACGAGTGGCTGGCCTTCGCCCAGGAGAAGAAACTGGCCGAGATCGCGGAACCCCCGCAGAACGCCGGCGGGGGCGACAAGGCCGCGGCGGGCGGTGGCAAGGCCAAGTAGGCGCGTGGGGGCGTTCGGGTGTGTGACATGGAAGACCACGAGGTGCGCGAATTGCTCCGTGGCCAACCGCCGGAGATCGGGCGGCTGGTCTCGGCGGCGCGGGAGGTCGTCTGTGCCACGGTCCCCGGCGCGGCCGAGTCCCGTCTCTGGGGCGGTCTCTCCTACCATCGTCCTGACGTCGGAGGCCGGGTGAAGGGCGCGGTGTGCCAAATCTCTTACAAGGGCGGCCGGGTGCGCCTGGAGTTCATCCACGGCGTCCGGCTGGCCGACCCGGCGGGCCTGTTGCGGGGAAGCGATCGGGTTTCCAAACGTTTTATTTCCATCGCCACGCCCGAGGCGGCCCGGCGGCCCGAGGTGGCGGCCCTGATCCGCCGCGCCGCCGCCCTGGACCCCACGAAGTGGCCAGTCTCCCCTCCCGCACCGGGCCGCTCGCGGCGGGCGCGGGGCGCACGTCCGACGTTGCCACCGCCGCGACGAACAAGAGACGTTCGCGTCAGCTGACCGGCTTTGGAGCGCGGCGGCACGACACCGCTGTCGCCGCGGCGCGGCGTGGCACGTGGCGCCCATGTCGCGGGAGCCGCGCGGCGGCTTGCAAGCCCGGGGAAGAGCGGTTCGCGCCGATCCGCCGATCCTCCCCGCGGGCGAAGACGGTTGCCGGATCAATCGGCGCGCACGGCGCGCCCTGTACCGTTTATCGCGGTGGTGCGCAGCGACGGGCTGTCTTCGAGGGCGTCCCAGGCGAACAGCGGGCGGGTGGAGGCGATGATCATTCGGTGCTTCTCCGCGTGAGGTGGACGTGGCCGGT
>JACQVU010000417.1 GCA_016209585.1 Planctomycetota bacterium | reverse complement strand
GTGATACCCCGTTCCCGAGAACACCACTTCCTCGCCGGCCGCGCGGAACGTGCCCTTCCATGCCCCCAGGGGAACCGTGCGCACCGCGCAGAACTCGCGCACGGTCGGCTCGTCGCCCACCGTGAATTTCTTGTGCATACGCCACGCGGCGGGCAGCAGCGGCGTCAGCGTGAGATCGGCGGAAATCTCTTCCCCGGAGATCGTGAGACGGATATCGGCCCCCTGACGCGCCAGGCGCGCCGCGCCGAAACGCAGCGCCAAGCCCGTGGCGGCCGCTTCAACCTCCGCCGGCGGGCAGACGGTCCGCAGACGGCGGACGCCGCCGTCAGGGCGGTAGAGCGCCACGTCCAGCATGAAGGGGCCGCCCGCGGGCATGAGGAACAGGGCGGTGAAGACGTGGCCGTCGTCGCTCATGCCGTCGAGGTACCAGGACTCGTAGCCGCTGCCCGCCGGCTCGTCAGTCGCCTGCTGGCGGCCCTCGGTCTCCGGACCGGCCGGGCGCGGCGCGGAGTCGTCGACGAGATAGCGGCGGGGAGCGCGCGTGCTTGCCGGCGCGGCCGGCGGGCTGGTCAACGGGCGGGCCAGGTCGCGCCCGGCGTCGAGTGGAGTATCGGCCGTCGCGGAGTGTTGCGGCGCCGATGATGGCTCGCCCGGTTCTTCGGGGACGACGACGCGCGCAGGCCGTGCGTCCGGCTCGATGGCGCGCGAGGGCGCCCGCGCCGCGGACCGGTCAGCGCCCGCGTGAGTCGCGGGATCCGCCCCGGCGGGACCGGCGGCGCGATCCGCGCGATCCGGGCGCGCGAGCAGGTAGGCGATGAACCCCAGGCTCGCCAGGCCCACACCCGCCAGGAAGGCCGGAAGCGACTTGGTGATGCCGGTCATGGTCCGTTGCCCGCTGACGCGGCTTGGGGAGCGCGATCCGGCCGGCGCACGCGGGCCGACACCTCCCGCCAGCAGGGGGCGGTGCATCCGGGACATTCGGCGGCCACGCGGCGGGCATACTCCGCGAAGGCGGCGCGAGCGACACCGTTTCCCCCGGGGCCGGGTTGGTAGGGGCAGGGGCAGAGCGACCCGTCGGGCGTGAGCACCAGGTAGGCGCGGCCGGCGTCGCAGGGCCAGCGGGGGGCGCCGCCGGCGAGCCCGCGGCGGGCGTGGTCGGCGTACTTCACGCCGCGCCCGAGTCGCGCCAGGCGCGAAAACGCGCGCTCGACCCGGGCTTGGTCCTCCACGCCTACGCGCCATCCCGGCGCGACCGGCGCGGCGCCCGCGAACCGGCGCATGGCCCGCAGAGAGACGCCGACGCCCTCGCGGAGCAGCCACGCCGCCAGGTCGGGCAGTTCGTCGAGGTTGCGACCGCCCACGTCAACCAGCGCGCCGACGCGGCCGCGCCGCGGTGTCAGCGCATGGTGGCCGCAGATGTCGCGGGCGCGGAGGAGCGTGTCGAACGCGCGCCGGCACATGCCCGGCCGGGCGAACAGCGAATTGTGCGTCTCATGGTCGCGCGAAAGGATCAGGACTGAGAACAGCGAGATTCCGGCGTCGAACACCTCGCGCACGGCTGCGGCGCTCACCGATGGGCCGCCAAAGGTCTTCACGATGACCGTCCGCCCGCCCCGCGCGGCCCGGCGGCATTGGGCCGGGAGATCGGGGCGCAAGAAGGGTTCACCCCCGCCGAACATCACGGTGGCGACCGACGGCCGCAAGTGCTGTTCCAGCGATTCCGCCGCCTCCGCCGGCGAACGCTCGGCCGTCGCCCACGGCCGGCCGGTGTGGTGGTCGGGAAGATACTCGCAATCCTCGCGCGCCGTGACGGGCACGTACAGAAAGTGCGGCCCACGCCCCAGGCGCGCGGCCAGATAGCGCAGTGCATGCGTTGCGACCGAAAGCGCGCCGCCCATGTGAGGACTACCCGTTCCTCTCCAGTCGTCAGTGGTCAATCAGCAGCGTCCCGACTGCCAGCGCCGCGCCGTACCCCAGGAGCCACGACCGCGCTGCCGCTTTGATCCCGGCGGCCGTCGTGCCGCCCGCCTCGACGCGCAGCGCGCGCACGACCAGCGCCATCACCCCAAGGCCCACGGCCAGCGTCGCCACCGGCCACCACCAGGGCGCCATTCCGGCGCGCGCGGCCGCGCACGTCCACAGCACCGAGGCCAAAAACCCGCCCGCAATGGCCGCGCCCGTTCCCCGCGCCCCCAACGCCTGCGCCGTGGTGCGATCCCCGGCCGCGCGGTCTTCTTCACGATGATCCCACTCGTGGACCAACTGCGCGGGCAGAAAGAGCAGGAGCAGCAGCGCCGCCCCCGCGGCCACCGCCGACGGCGCGACACCGCCCGCCGCCTCGGCGCCGATGAGGAAAGTCAGGGTGAACCCCGCCGCGTTGAGCACCGCGCCCGCCACCGGGATGCCCTTGGCCCGCACCGGCGGCAGCGAGTAGATCCCGCCCGCGACCATTCCAAGCAGCGCGAGCCACCCGGCCGCGACGGACGACAGGAACCCAAGGGCGACCGCCCCCGCGGCCAGGGCGAAGCCCATGCCGTACCGAGCGACACCGGCCGGCGCGCCGCCCGGCCGCCGCGCGCGATCCGCGCACTCGTTGAGCGCGTAGCCGCCCGCGAAGTAGGCCACGCAACAAGCGCCGGCGACCATCAGTCGCGCGAGTGACGCCAGATCCCAACCCCCGCGGGCGCAGATCCACCCGAACAGCGGCAGGCCAAGCATCGGCGCCCATTCGCGGAACCGAAGCAGCCGCCGGATCTCCGCCCCGGCCGCGCGCGCCGCCGCGACCGTTTTCGCGACGTTTCGCGACCGACTATCGCCCGCCAGGGTCTGGTCGACGGGCCGCCATGAGAGCGGTGTGAAGCGGGCGCGACCGGTCGGCCGCAAGGCGATCATCTCACAACCCCCGGCGGCCGCCTCGCGGCGGAACCACCAACCTCACGCCCGCGCGCGGGGCGGCACGAGCGACGGGCCGCGTATTCGTGTCCATTCGTGGTTCCTCACGCCCGCGCGCCGGGCGGCACGAGCACCCCCAGCGCCGCGGCCGGATCGCGCGGCCCGCTGGTCGTGAATATCTGTCGCACGCACGCCGGCGTGAACCGCGACGTTCCCGGAACGTCGGCCGACAGCGTGCAGGTGTTCACCATGTCGAAGTCGATGTTCCAGCGGTCCGGCCACTTGCTGGCCATCAGGCTGAACATGGTGGCCGGCGCGCGCACGCCGCGTGCCCGCGCCGACCGCGTCGCGGAGCTGACCAGCGACCGCGCCATCAACCGCTGGTAGGCGAAGGGGCCGCGACCGGCCCGGCTGCGCCCCGAGGCCAACGCCGACAGAAACCGCCGCCAGCCGCCGGGGAGCACGCGCCCGGCGGCGCGGCGCTCCTCCCACTCCCGCCTCAGATCGTCGAGGCGGGCGCTGAGCCGAGGCAGGTCCACGAAGCGGCCGAGCGGCGCGAACGACGACGCGCCTCCCGCGCCGCACATCAGCGCGCGAAGATCACACGCCGGCTGCCGCGTCCAACTCCTGCCGGCCAGGAGGCGGAGGCACTCGAAGAACAGGTGGCTGAAGCGCGCGCCGTCGATCATGTCGTCCAGCGTGACCCCGACCGCGGCGGTCAGGCGGGTGAACAACTCCGACGATTCCGCGATGGGCAGCGAATCGAGGTAGCGCCCCGTCTTCCAGGTCGGCGCGAGCACCAGCAGATCGATCACGTCGGCGTTGCGGCAGGCGAAGTCGAACACCGGGCCGAACTGATCGTCGTTCACCTGGCCTTGCACGGCCATCATCAGCGCCACCGGAATCCCGGCCGCGCGGAGGTTGTCGAGCGCCCGCTGGCGCATCGCCGGCAATCCGCGCTCGCCGCGCAGAACCGCCGCCTGGCTGTCTTCGAGACTGTCGAACTGCAAGAGCACCAGGCTGAAGCCCACCGCCCGCATGCGCTCGACAAACTGCCGATCGACCATCTTCTTGCCGTTGCTGAACACCGCCAACCCCAGCCCGCGCGCCCGCACCCGCCTGCCGATCTCGAAGAAGTTCCTGCTGATGGTCGGCTCGCCGCCCATCAGGTAGACGGTTCCGCCCGGAATGTTGTCGAGTTTCGCTTCGACCTCCTCCAGCGTCGGCTCGGCGGTCACCCGATCGTTCGCTTCCTGGAAGCAGGTCGGGCAGGTCATGTTGCAGGCGTTCGTGAGATCAATAGTATAGTGCTCCGGAATCGAGGCGTCGCGCCGGCCGAACGCATACAACTCCGACATCGCCCGGTAGTGCTTCGGCTCGGCGAAGGGGTGAATGGCCTCGAAGTAGCCGTGATCGACGCACGATTTCAACAGCAGCACCTGCCCGCGGCGCTCGACCACTTCCGCCGGGATACGCTTCAGGCACTCCGGGCAGAGGCTCGTCGTCCACTTGAGATGAACATCCGCCACCTCTCCCCGGCTGGCCGCGGGCTGCGCGGGGGTCACCGTCGCCGGCGAAGACCGAACGGATGGAAGAGAGACAAGCGTAGCCATCGTCCCGCCAACAAGCGCCCAGTACCCGGCGCCCCGAAGCCCCGATCTCCAACCTCTGGCCCCTGTCGCGCGCCCGCGCTGTGCTGTTCTGGCACTAGTCGCTCTCTCGACATTATTTCTTTTTTGTGCGCCAGGGCAAGCGATTTCATGGTATAAGGATGTTCAGGTATGAAATGGTGTGACGCCGGTAGCCCGCTATCGGTGGTGTCGATGCGCGCCAACCTGATTCGCGTCTATTTTCTTGCCTTCGCGGTGGTGGCGATCCCGTGTCGCGTCCTGATCGCGTGGACGGACACCGGCGGGGGCGACCACGGCGGCGTCGACTGGATTATCTCGGCTGGCACGACGGTCGGCGGCACGCACACCAACGTCGCCACGTTTCGCGTCAACTCCGGTATCACGGCCACCATTCAGAGCGGAAACGCGTTCAAGGTCACCGCGGTGACCGTTGACGTTCAGGGCACCATCAACGGCAACGGCGCGGGGTCCGGCGGTGGCGGCCTGGGCTCCGGCGGCGGCGCGGCGGCGAACGGCAACCCCGGCTCCGCCGGTGGCGGAAGTGGTGGTGGCGGCGCGGGCGGCGCGGGGGCGGCAGGGGGAACCGGCGCGGGGTATTACGGGGGATGGTGTGACCCCTACAACGGCAGTTGGTACTACGGCGGCGGCGGTGGTGGC
>JACQVU010000398.1 GCA_016209585.1 Planctomycetota bacterium | reverse complement strand
GGCGAGGTGCGGCCCGCGTTCCGCAAGGCGCTGGGCGACTCCCAGGCGGACCTCGTCGGCGACATGCTCAAGGAATACCTCGGCGGCGGATCGCTCGGCGAAAAACTGGAGGAAATGGTGGGCGGCGCGGGCGGCGGCGAAGACCCGACGGCGCTGCTCGACCAGTACCTCAACGACCGGGAGACGCTGCGCGCGCAGTTCGAGGAGTTGCTGGGCGAAGAGAACATGCGCGGCGACCTCGGCCGGCAACTTGACGAGGCGCTTTCCGACGCGCGGCTGCCCGACACGCTCTCCCGCATCCTGGGCGGCGACAACGCGCCGCCGGGGCTGAAGCCCTACATCGCCAAGTTGCGCGAGCGCGCCAAGGCCGCCGGCGGCGGGGCCGGCAAGGCCGCGCCGGGCGGGGCCGCGAAGCCGGCGCCAGCCGCGCCGCAAGTCGGCCCGGAAGCGCTGAAACAGGGACTGCAGGAATCGCTGCGCGCCGGCAAGTTGCCCCCTGGAATGCGCCAGTTGCTGGGCGAAGAGTACGCCGAAATCGCCGACGAGCAACTCGCCCAGTTCCTCGCCGGCGGAACCCTCAAAGAGAAACTGGAGGCCGTCGTCGCCGAGGAAAGCGACCCCAAGGCCCAGTTGGAGCAGTTGTTCGGCAAGACGGGCGAGGTGCGCGTGGCGCTGGAAGAACTGCTGAGCAACAGCCCCGAGGCGCAGAAGTCGCTCGACTCCGTCTTCACCGACAGCGTGCCCGGCACGCTGCAGAACCTCCTGGGGAACGAGCCGCTGCCCGACGCGGTGAAGAAACTCTACCCGGCTGAAAAGCCCAGGGCCGGCGGGGCGGCCGGCGCGCCCGCCAAGGGTGGGCCGGGCAAACTGGCGTTCAAGGCCGCGGCCGCCGCCGGCGGGGGCGTGGCCGTCACCGTGGTGGAAGAGGGCGGGCCAGCCGCCCGAGCGGGGCTGAAAACGGGCGACGTGGTGCGGTCGATCAACGGCAAGCCCATCGCGTCGATGGACGACGTGAAGGCGGTTCTCGGCGGCGTGAAGGCCGGGGATTCGTTCGCTCTCGACGTGCTCCGCGGCAAGGAAAAGAAGAGCATCGCGATCGTGGCTGACCCGAAATAGCCGGGACCGCGCCTGCGCGGTCTCCGTTCGTCCTTCCTTCCGCCCGTCCGGTGGCCGGCTCGCGCCGCCGCGGCGACGGGCGGCTGGTTCTTCGCCCGGCGGGATTGTTTCGCCGGGCCGCCACCGGGGGACCGCCATGCGCATCGCCATTCGCTCCGGGTTCTGGTCGGTTGTGGTCGCGGGCGCGGCCGTGCTGGCTGCGGCCGTGCCCGTTCAGGCCGGCGAGGGTCTCGGCCGCGAGGAAGAAGGCGCGCCCACGGATGCGCCTCGTCCCGGTCCCGCTCCCGGTCGCGGCGCGCGGCCGGCGCCACAGCCGGTCCCCGGTCCGGAAGCCACCCGGCCGGAATGGGAAACGGTCGAGGGCTATCTTCAGCAGCAGCGGCGGGCGCGGGAGCGGCTGGAAACCATCGAGCGCCGGCTCGCGCGGGAACAGGCCGCGCGCGCCGACGCAGCCCGCCGCGCCGTGGAAGCCGAGATGGAGAGGCTGCGCGCGGTGCTCCAGCCGACGGACGCCCGGCGCGCGGCGCTGCTGGCGGAGATTGAGAAGCGGGTGGCCGAACTGAACACGTTGGACGATGAGGTCGCGGCCGCCGCGCGGGCGTCGGTCCAGCGGGCGCTCAAGAAGGCCGCCGACGACAACCGCGCCCGCGACGCCGCCATCCGCGACCTGACGGCCGAACTCGGCGCGGCGCGCGAACAGGCCGACGCCGCCGAGAGCCAGTTGTGGATGCTCCCCCCGGAGGAGCGCCGGCCAGCCCTCGACCGCGAGCACGAAACGCGGCTGGGCGAGATCCAGCGCCGGCTTGAGGCTGGCGAGATTCCGCCGGACGAGTTCGAGACCCTCACGCTCGAAGAAGAGGCGCACTACCAGAACAGGCTCCAGGCGTTGGAGCCGCCGAAGTCCGGCCTGGATCGCCTGCGGGACGGTCTTTCAGACGCGGCCAAGGCGCTCGCCGGGGGCGCGCGCAACATGATCGAACGGCTCACCAGGCGCGGCGCGCCCCCTCCGCCGCCGGAGGAAGGGATGCCGATGCCCGTGCCGCCGCCGGGTTCAGACCTTGGGCCGGGACCGCGTGGGGCGCCACCGCGGGAGATCGTTCCGGTTCCCCCGCCCGGACCGCGCGGCGCGCCGCGGCCGGAAGGCGCGCCGGTTTCCCCACCGCAGCCCCGGGAACGTGATGGCTGGCGGCCGGAGCGGGCGGTTCCCGCTCCCCGGCCGGAGCCTGGGCGCGGCGGTCAACCGGGCTGGGGTGGCGGTCCCGGCCGCGAAGACACCAAGGGCGGCGAGAACGAGAAAGCCGGGCGGGCGAGCGTGGACCTCGCCGGCCCGCTGCCCGCGGGGTACAAGCAGACGCCGTCCGGCATCCGGTACAAGGTGCTGCGCGCTGGCGAGGGCGACCCCCCCGAACCGGCCGACACGGCGGTCTGCCACTACGTGGGGTGGCTCGCGGGGCGGGAAGACAAGCCGTTCGACTCCTCCTACAAGGCGGGCCGGCCGGCGGAACTTCCGGTGAGGCACTTGATCAAGGGGTTCACGGAGATGCTGCTCGACATGCGCCCGGGCGAGAAGCGGCACGTGGTCATTCCCGCGGCCCTGGCCTACGGCGCTCGGGGGTCGCCGCCGGAGATTCCGGCGAACAGCGACCTGCAGTTCGAGATCGAACTCCTGAAGGTGAAGTAGCGGTTCGTAGTCCCGCCGTGAGGCGGTCCGTTTGTGGTTCCGCCGTGAGGCGGTCACCCGATGACGCCCTCACGGGCGCGCTACGATCCCCCGCCGCGATAGTGGGCGCGCTTGCCCGCGAAGCGCGCGCGCAGCGCCTCCACCGCCCGCGCGTATTGGGCGTCGTCGGCGAGCGCCAGGGCGGCCTCCGTACCGGCCAGCAGGTCGTCCAACCCGCAGAGGTTCTTGCCCATGCGGTCGAAAGAGGGGGTTTCCAGAAGAACGATCTCGTACAGTTCTTCCGCCCACTGCTTCAGCGGCGCGATCCGTTCGGCCGGGGGCGGGCGATTCATGCGCGGCTTCATCCAGGCGACGGTTTCGCGAAGCGCCGCGGGTCCGGGCGGCGGCGCGCCCTCCTTACCAAGCGCGAGCAGAACCTTCTCCAGCGTCTCCAGGTCGAACAAATGCCGGTCGCGCACAAGCGCGTCGCCATATGCCCGATACAACAGCAGGCGCATGCGCCAGTTGTCGGCTGCGAGACGCGGGGGCACCGCGGCTGCGAGGCGGTCAGCCAGTTCGCGTGCCTTCTCGATGTCGGGGTTTCCGGCGATGGGGCGCATCCAGTTGCTCTCAAGAAGCGAAACGAGGCGCGCGCCGGTCTCTTCGGCGTCGGGGCCGAAGTGCCATCGGCACCATTCGCGGGCGATGGAGTCGGGCGGGCGCTTCGGGTCCCAAATCATCTGTGTCCAGAGGAACTTGTTGAAGTCGTCGTAACACCCCTCCGAGTAGGGCACGCTGCCCATGCTCGGCTCGTTCGTTTCGTCGAAAATGGCTTTGAGCGTCGTCGGGCGGAAAAGCGGCGCGTCGCGCCGGTAGACCTCCTTGAAAGAATAGTCGATGCCCTTGAGCGGGTATTGGCAGTCGACGCCATGCGTGATGTCGGGGTAGAGCGGAATTCCCACCGCCGTCGGGAACCTCTTCCGCATCGTCTTCAACGTCGTTCCGTTGTTCGACGACGGCCCCCACACCACCGCGCTGAACCAGGGGGTCTTCGCCTCCCCTTCGCCCGCGATCTGCTCGAGGTGGCGGTTCTCGCCCATCGAGAGTTTCTGGTTGGAAAGCCAGCACTGCGCCTTCGGGTGATACTTCTTGCAAAGGTCGAACGTTTCCTTCGCCAGCGCCGCGTATACCGGGGCCCAGTTCTTGCACTCCGCGCCGTCGCAGCCGCCGTTGTCGTGGGAAGGAATGAAAAGCCAGTCGAGGTGCGGCAGTTCGCGGAAGACGAACTCGCGCACAGCCAGGATCTTCTTGCGCCCCGACACCGTTTGCGGGCAGACGTTGGCGCTTTTTCCGGGTTTCCTTTTCGGGTCGGCGTGGTCGTCCGGCGTCACGTTCGCGGGGAAGATGTCGTTCGGCGGTATCCACGCCCCCACGCGCATGCCGATGCCGTGCGCGTACGCCGCAGCCGCCTTTTGGGCCTCGAAAAAGCGCGTGAACTTCGTGCGATCCGCCGCCGTGTCGAACGCCGGCCCGCTTTCGGTGAGGCTGACGCCGCGCCACTGTTCCGCGTGAAGCGGGTAGAAGCCGACGGTTTCGTTGCCGTCGAACGCGAGGCTGTTGATGTAGTCCTTCCAGTGCGCCGCGTCCCAGTTGTCGAACGAGATGCTGTTGAAGTGCGAGGCGCACAGGTGGCCGCGGAGGGGTTTGGAGGGATCGCGCGATCCGTTTCCAGCAAGGTTCCAGTCGCTTGGAACCTTCTGGGAACGCAGCAAAGCCTTGCCGTCCGGGACGTAGATACGGCTTTCCGAAACCTGCATTCCTCGAAAGATCGCGCCAAGCGCGGCCCATGCCCGCACCACCGGTACGATGCCCTCCCGTTCGTGTAAGCCAGTGATGACAATTGCGTTTCCGCCGCCCGAAGCCTCGGCCTCGTTCCTGCCATAGTAGATGAAGCCGAACCCCCCGGTTGGATGGAATTCACCGTGGTTGAAATGCGGAGGTGGAGGCAACAAAGAGGGGTGTATCCGCAGATCAGTCGGCTGAGATTGCCTTGAAATCCTAGTTTCTACGACTCGTACACGAGACCGCCGAGCCAGTTCACGCTGAAGGTACGCGGAAAGGTGTGTCCACGACTCTCCGACGCGCTTCCACTCGTCGGGATCGATAGGGAAATCAAGCACCAGCGCATCCCCCCTCTCCGCCCGCAGTTCGAACGCGAACTTCTCATTGGCGCCGGCCTTCGCTTCCTCCTTCGCATCCTGCGCCACCGCCGTCGCGGGATCGAAGAAACACGACAGAACAGCGAGCGCCACGGCGAAGAACACGCGCCCGAACAGCGGGAGTGGGCCACCGCGCGCGAAGGCCCAGCCGCGAGTGGGGAACACGGTGTGAATGCGATTGTCGTTCATTGAGTTCCTCGCTTTCGCCGCTCGATTCCTTGGTCGCTTCGCTCCGCCTCCATCCCGGCCGCATCCGCGTTCACTCTGGCTGGTCGAAGGCGCCCGTCCGGTGGGGCCGCGAATCGGTCACGCGGAGACGGCGAGTGATCCCACCCTGGTCTTCGCGGGCGGCACGGGACGTCCTTCCTCTTTCAGCGCTTCGACATACAAAGCGATGGCGGTCCGCATCGCGCGTTCAGCCTCCTTCACCGTGTCGCCGCAAGCGACGCACCCCGCCAGGTCCGGCACGTAAGCGGAGTAGTTGCTGCCGGCCCACTCATAGATCACGACGTACTCCTGCTTCTTCATGGTGCATCTCCCAGTTCAGCCGCCATGCTACCATAGTCCCCGCGCGCGGGGTGCGCGGCCGACCCCTGAACTCAGGAGCGCCGCTGGTTTCGCTTGACACGGGGTGGCGGCGGGATAGGATTCAGACAACAGAACGGGGCGCGCGGGTGTAGCTCAGTGGTAGAGCGCAACCTTGCCAAGGTAGATGTCGTGGGTTCGACCCCCATCACCCGCACTCAGATGCGCGAAGGCTCCCACGGGGGAGCCTTTTTTT